>JAZUCR010000022.1:0-1815 GCA_045639225.1 Victivallales bacterium | reverse complement strand
CATTCGGTGATGAAGTAGGTATTTTCCACCATCGCGATTTCCGCCTCGCCGCCGCTTTCGGAAATGATCCGCGGCGAGGAAAGCACCTCCGCCCGGCGGTTCTGCGACACGGCGTTGATGGAAAGACTCATGTCGACATTGACGTCCGACCCGAAGATCTTTTCCCCGAAATTCGGCAGGATCTTCAGATTGTTCAGCACCCGGAAAAGGTTGCCGTTGTTGTCCCCGGTATCGCCGTGACGCAGCGGGTCGGAAATCGCGGCGGACCAGCTGCCGTCATTTTTCGTCGCGGAAAAAGTCCAGGAGAAGCCCAGTTCGTCCAGATTCGTGTCGATCAGTTCGATCAGTTTCGCCTCCACCAGCACCATCGGTTGTTCCAGGGCATCCAGCTGACCGAGCAAGGCCCCCAGCCGCTGCAGGTTTTCCATCGTATTCTTCACGACCAGACGCTGCCCCAGGGGATTGTAGAAAATGGACGCGCCTTCGTCAAAATCGATCCAGCGGGCGCTGAAATAACTCTTCAGCGCCAGATTCTGCTGCGTTTCCGCACCGGCATTCGCCCCGCCGGCGCCCTGACCGCCGCCCGAGCCGCTCCCGCCGGACGCCGCATTCGCCCCGCCGGCGCCCTGACCGCCGCCCGTGGTGGTCCCGAAACTGCTGGTCAGCTGCCCGACGTTGCCCGCGTCGGAACTGCCGCCGCTCAATGCGCTCGCCGTGTTGTCCGTGCCGCCCGCCCCCTTCTGGGACTCGATGATCTGGGCAATGATGTCGCCGCGCACCGGAAAAATTTCCGTGGTCATGCTGTCCACATTCCCGAACACCACCATGTCGCCGCGCATCGTGTAGCTCAAACCGGTCTTCAGACTCAGATAACGCAGAATATCCGCCAGCGGCGTCTTGCCGAGCTCCAGCGAGACCCGGCGCTGTTTGTCTGCCGCCGAAAGGTTGTCGATGATGCTGACCCCCTGCTGCTGGGGATCGTAGATCCGGCTTTTTTCATTCAGATAACGGATCACATGCGCGATGGAGCTGTCGTTCAGCGGCACCGAGGGGAAGACGATCCGTTCCAGACGGTTGTAGAGATCGGTATTGCCCCTCCGGTGGACCGAAGCGCTCTTGGCGGTGGTGCGGTCCATCTGCGTTTCCTCCACCGGCTCCATCCATTCCCAGGAGTTCCGCGCATACAGACCGATCACATCGGTTTCCGTACGCTGACGGCCTTTCTGATAAAGACGGCTGTAACACAGATTCAGCATTTCGATCGCATCCACGTTGAACGGATCGAAGAGAAGCACGCGCTCCAGCCGCGTACAGGCCGATTCCAGCTGATTGTTGCGGAAAAACAGTTTGGCCTCACGCAGATTCAAGTCGATCTCGCGCTGCCGGTCCCGGTACTCCGGATCCACCGTGGACAGCGAGACCTCCTTCCGGAAATCGCCCGCCAGAGCCCGGTTCTGGCACTCTTCGATGAAAGACGCGATGGATTTGCGCCCCATATCCTTCTGCTGCGCCCGCTGCGCCACCGGGATCGCCTCGCGGTACTTGCCCTCGCCGGCCAGCTCCCGCGCCTCCCTCATCAGATCGCTGGCCCAGCTTTCCTGAAACCGCTGGTAATCTTTCTGCACCGACGCCAGTTTGCTCTTCACATAATCGCCCTGAAATTCCTCCATGCGGGCGATCACCTTCCGGTAGATCGCATCAGCGCCGGGATAATCCCGCTTCGCCGCCAGCTGACCGGCTTCGGCCAGCCGCGCGTCCAGCTCCTTGAATTCCTGTTGAAAACCGTCGTGTGTCTCGCGATAGACTTCCCCGCTG
>JAZUCR010000021.1:0-2131 GCA_045639225.1 Victivallales bacterium | reverse complement strand
TGAATCAGTTGATTGTTCATGTTACTCCTTTGGTCTGGCGTAAAATGAACTTTCAGCTGACTTTTTTCAAGTAATTTTAATTTTTTATTTTGAAATTACCTCTATGCATCGAATTCGAATATTCTGTTTTTTTGCTTTCATCGTTTCAGCTTCGCCACGGTTCCGTTGATCCGCAGTCCGGTGCCCGGCGTCGTCACCACGGAACTGGCATTTTTCAGCATCATGCGGTTGGTGATATAAAATTCCGCCAGATCGATGATGTCCGAGATCTTGGAATATACCGTGTCCGGCTGAAACGGCAGGTCATAAGCGAAATCATCCGGCAGGTCGTTCATCAGAACGCTGATCTCTTCCGGCACGCGGATCTTTTTCCGGGTCAGCACCAGCGCGGTATGCCAGGCGATAAAGAGAGCGGGACAATAGATCGCGGTCGGCAGCGGGTCGATCTTTTCCAAGACCCCGGTTATCCGGTCGGAAAGGTTTTTGCCCATCGATCCCATGATCGTCCGGCACCGGACCTCGGGAAATGAAACTGCCATCTCGCCCAGAAAACTTTTGGTCCTTTCCAGAACCGCAGCGCTTTCCCGG
Source organism: Victivallales bacterium (assembly GCA_045639225.1). GTDB lineage: Bacteria > Verrucomicrobiota > Lentisphaeria > Victivallales > UBA1829 > SIG94. The sequence goes on along the minus strand of JAZUCR010000021.1, from coordinate 1,543 downwards.
GAAGACAGGACCAGAATATCGCGGTGTCCGCATTCCGCCAGATAACGGGCGCTCCGCTTGCCCAGCGCATCATTTCCGGGTTCGATGGAAACTTCCGCGCCCGGCACGCCGTGGGAAGAGAGATTGATCCGGTAGAGGTCCGGATAACGCTGCCCGGTTTCCTCGATGATCTTCGCCGAAGGAGTGGAGCAGAAAACCACCATATCGGCACCCGAAAGCACCTCATGGAAGTGCCGCGGATCGGCTTTGTGATCCGTCATTTTGAACTGCAGGCCGCGGTTGGACAGCAATTCGATCAGCCGCAGCGCCAGACCTTCCAGATAGCCCGGCCGGATATCCACTGCCACCACTTCCGGACGGCAATGCGTCTGGAAGAAATAACCGTTCCGGTTCAGTTCGGCAACCACCCGTTGCCGCGTTTCGGGCTTCACCGTGTCTTCATGGTTCAGCACCCGGGAAACCGTCCGGACATGCAATCCGAGTTTAGCCGCAATTTCCTTTTGGGTGATTTTTTTCATGTTCCGCCGAATCCCTGATCCTGTTATCTGCAAATTAATATATGCTGAGTCGTTTGTAATTCAAGAAACAGTAGATGATAAAACGACAGAAATAATGGCGTAAAAGTGACATTACGCACAGCTTGAAAAAACGCCCTGCTCCGATAATTCATTTTTCATTGCCCTCTTTCTGTCTCAACCGGGCGCCGCGGCACCGGGTCAGGGCCGTCCGCTGCTGGGTCCGGCTCAAGCCATCCAGGATCCGGACACCGGGTCCCGGATTTTCATAGGTCACCGGAACCCAGTATTCATTCAGCTTGTCGGCGATCTCTTCCAAAGCCCGCCATTGCCGTTCACCGGAACGGCCGAGATGAAGCGCATGATAATATTCCGCCATCGCCAGAATGAAACGGAGCGAATCGGCACCGTAGATCACGCCGCGCAAATCTTCGCCGAGCCGGTATTCATCCTTGTCGTAATGGCGGCTTCGCTCCAGCTCCAGCGGGGTGACCGGCATCGGGCCGCCGAAAAGCGGCAGTGCACGCCAGTTATTCCGCCGTTCCGTCTTGAGACACTCCCTGATCAGCATTTTGGCACGCTCCGCCTGTTTTACCGCTTTCCGCAGCGCTTTCAGCGCCGCTTCCGCATCCGGATAATGCGCGACGGAGAAATCTTTTTCCGGCGGCAGACCGTCGAACTCGGAAAAGAGCATTTTGGCGGACTGGAAACAGCTGCTCCAGTTGCGCCAGAGCGTGACATCCCGGAAAGCATCCTCCAGCAAAGCGTAAGCACGCCGTATCTGCGGTGCGTGACCGTGGTATTTCCGCCGAAAATATTCCTGCAGAAACACTTTTTCATCCGTGTGGACATCCCAGGCAAACTGGGTATGAAGCAGCTGCGTCAGAGCCCTTACGCCCCAGTTCGGCGAAAGGTTGTGCATGTAGGTCGCGCCCGAACATCCCAGATTGAAATAATAACGCATTTCCGCGGGGATCAGCGAACCGAATACCAGCGGCAGATCTTCATGATACGACACATTGTAATAT
>JAZUCR010000020.1:0-3772 GCA_045639225.1 Victivallales bacterium | reverse complement strand
GAGATTTCTTCGATATCGGCGCCAACGGCGTCTGCCATGCCATCTTCCCCGAAAAAGGGTTCGTGCGCCCCGGTTTCACCGTGATCATGGGCGATTCGCACACCTGCACCCATGGCGCGTTCGGCGCGTTCGCAGCGGGTGTTGGCACCACCGACCTCGAAGTCGGCATCCTCAAAGGCGTCTGTACCATGCGGGCGCCGGAAACCATCAAGATCAACGTGACCGGAAAGCTCCGCGAAGGTGTTTATGCCAAGGACCTGATCCTGAGCATCATCAAGATGTTGACCGTGAACGGTGCTACCGACAAGGTGATCGAGTTCGCCGGACCTGCGGTGAGTGCACTCGGCATGGACGGCCGCATGACCCTCAGCAACATGTCGGTCGAAGCCGGCGCCACCTGCGGCATCTGCTATCCCGATATGACCACGGTCGAATATCTCTGGGATTTCATCAAGGACGAATTCCCCTCGAAGGAAGCCGCGCTCAAGGAATATTCCAAGTGGCTGCCCGATGCCGATGCGCAGTATGCGCAGGTGATCGACTTCGATGCGTCTGCGGTCGAACCGGTCGTGACAATCAACTACAAGCCCGACCAGGTCCGGACCGTGCGGGAAATGGAAGGCACCAAAGTCAATCAGGTCTATATCGGCTCCTGCACCAACGGCCGTATCGAAGACTTGCGCGTGGCGGCCGCTATCCTGAAAGGGAAAAAGATCAGTCCCGAACTGCGGGCGATCGTTTCCCCGGCGACCCCGAAAATCTTCTCGCAGGCGCTGGACGAGGGGATCATCAAGATCTTCATGGACGCCGGATTCTGCGTGACCAATCCCACCTGCGGCGCGTGCCTCGGCATGAGCAACGGCATCCTGGCCAAAGGCGAATCCTGCGCCTCCACCAGCAACCGCAATTTCAACGGCCGCATGGGCAAGGGCGGCATGGTCCATCTGATGAGCCCTGCGACCGCTGCCGCAACCGCCGTCGCCGGCTATATTACCAATTCCCCGCTCTTCAAAGGCTGAAAGGTGTACAAAATGAAAAATTTCAGTGGAAAAATCCTGTTTCTGGACCGTTCGGACATCAATACCGATGAGATCATCCCCGCCAAATATCTGACCGAAGCCACCAAAGAAGCGTTGATCCCGTATTGTCTGGAAGACCTCTCCCTGCCGGGTTTCGATCCGAAAAAAGACATCGCCGGCAAGAGCGTGATCGTTACCCGCGCCAACTTCGGCTGCGGCTCCTCGCGCGAACATGCTCCGTGGGTGCTCGAATACAATAACATCAATCTGGTGATCGCGGTCAACTTCGCCCGCATCTTCCGCCAGAACATGTTCAACTGCGGTCTGATGGCCGTGACGCTCCCCGAGGAGACCATCGACGAGATCTTCAAGACCTTTGCGGGGACCGAGGCTGAATGCACCACCGATATGGAGAAATTCACCTTTACCATTTCCAACGGCAAGACCACGAAAGTCTATCCGTTCAAGGTCGGCGATTTCGACCTCGAACTGGTCAAGGCCGGCGGCTGGGTGGATTACGCAGACAGCAAATATTGAGTCCGTTTTGAGCCCCTCCGGACTGAGCGGTTATAGAAAGAGTGGTAAGATGACAAGGAAACTGTTTCCGGTCCTGCTGTGTTCCGTTCTGGCGGCAGCGGCTGCCGGCTGCCTGAATTCCGGCTCCGGGTCCGAACCCGTCAAGCTGGCGACCTACAATATCCAGATTTGCCGCGGGATGGACCGCCGCTGCAATATCGACCGCACGGTCGAAGCGCTGCGCAGAATCGCGGCCGAGACGATCGTGCTCAACGAGGTCGATGTCGGTACGAAGCGTTCCTCCGGTGTGGATCAGGCGTCATACCTCGGCGAAAAGCTGAAAATGAACTCGGTTTTCGGTCGTGCCAGCGACCGGCCCGGCGGCGTTTACGGCAATGCGGTGCTGTCCGTTTATCCCATCGAAAAACTGGCGGTGCTCGATCTGCCTGCGACTCCGCGGGAATCCCGTTCGGCACTGGTGGTGAAGATCTGTGCGCCGAAGCCGTATTATGTCATCGCCACGCACCTGAGTTACGAGCAGAAGCCCGAGGTCGAAAAACAGCGGCTGAAGAGCATCGATCTCATCGCAGATCATGTGCGTCGGAATAACCTTTCTCCCGTCCTGCTGTGCGGCGATCTGAACTCCAATTTCAACAGTCCCGTCATCCGGCAGGTCAGCAAACATGGTTTCCGCATCGTGAACAGTCTCGACGGTGACATGCTGAGCTGTCCTGCGAAAAAAACGACCGTGCTGCTGGATTATATCTGTGTGTATCCCGCCGATGCGGCCAAAATAATCGATTGCCGGGTTCTGGACGAACCGTTGGCCTCAGACCATCGTCCCGTCCGGGCGGAACTCCTGTTTCATCCTTCATCGAACAGCTTAAAACAGTAAAGGAAAAGATCATGCCGGATTTTGATTTTATCGCGACCCGGAAACGTTATGAAAATGAGCTCTACGAACGGGTGATCCCGTTCTGGGAACAGCACTGCGTGGACAAGGAATACGGCGGCTATTTCACCTCGCTCGACCGCGACGGCAGTGTGTATGACACGGAAAAATACATGTGGATGCAGTGGCGCATCGTTTATATGTTCGCCAAATTCGCCGTTGCCCAGGGCGGGAACGACCGCTGGCTCGCCATCGCCAAACAGGGTTATGATTTCCTCACGCAGCACGGCAAATCGGAAGACGGCACCTATTACTTCGCGCTGAACCGTCAGGGAGTGCCCTCCATTGCGCCTTACAACATCTTTTCCGATTGTTTTGCGGCGATGGGCGCGGCGGCCATGTTCAAGGCCACCGGCGAGGAGAAATACCGCAAGGAAGCCGACAGTGCCATGCACAATTATATCCGCCGCATGAACGATCCCAAGGGTCGCTGGGAAAAAGGCATGTCCGGCAAACCTAAGCGGCTGTCTCACGGCCATTTCATGATGCTCGCGAACCTTGCCTACGAAATGCGCACCTGCCTCGGCAGCCATGAATACGACGATGCCGCGGAACAGGCGGTGAAAGCGGTCACGGAACGGTTCTGGAATCCCGAAATGCGGATCCTCTTCGAAAACATCAATGCCGAAGGGCCCGCGTTCGATCTGAATTCGTGCGAAGGCCGCATGGTCAATCCCGGCCACGGCCTCGAATCCATGTGGTTCATGCTCCAGCATGCGGAACAGAAAAACGACACCGCCCTGGTCGCCAAAGCCGCCGACATCATCAAAGGCATTCTCGATTTCGGCACCGACCGCGAATTCGGCGGCATCTATTATTTCATGGATGCCTTGCACAAACCGCATCTGGAACTGCAGTGGGATATGAAACTGTGGTGGCCGCATTGCGAAGCCCTGATCGCGTGTCTTTTTGCCTACCGGCTGACGCACGATGAATTTTTCCTGAAGAAATTCCAGGAGCTGGACATCTGGACCTGGGAACATTTCCGCGATCCGGAATATCCGGAATGGTTTGCCTATCTGAACCGCCGCGGCGAGGTCACGCACACGCTGAAAGGTGGCAAATGGAAGACCATGTTCCACCTGCCCAGATGTCTTTTTACCTGTGCCGCCCAGCTCGGGAAACTCAAGTAAACAATTCAAATGAGGGGAGTGCCATGAAACCGAAACTGAACCCGAAAGATCAGGCGAAACAGACCAGGATCAGCAAAAAACTGTCTCTCGGACAGGCTCTTGCGGGGCTGTTCGGCGGAGCCAAAGAAAAACCGGGACCGGACGAAGATTCG
>JAZUCR010000019.1:0-1666 GCA_045639225.1 Victivallales bacterium | reverse complement strand
CTTCGTCATCCCGGATGAAGGGATCGGCACCCATTTCCAGCAGACCCCGGACCAGACCGGTATGCCATACCCCGGATCGAGTAGCGACGGCAACATAGTGCAGAAGCGTTTTGCCGTTCCTTTTTTTGTCCGGATCCAGATGATAATCCCGAATATGCTCAAAAATCGGATGCCCCAGCCGATTTGGAAGGATCTCCAGCATCCGGCACAGCAGTCCTTCCGCGCCTCCGGGGAGTTTTTCCGGATCGGCACCGTGTTCGATCAGCAGATCCCAGCCATTGCTGTCCAGTTCCGGATTCGAAAGCGGGGAGGATCCGGCTTCGGCAATGGCGGCGGCATCGGCGCCCAGTTCCACACAGCACTCGATCTGATCGATCATCGGGCAAAAGAAAAGGACATTCTTTCCGTCCCGACCGTTTTTAACTCCGTTTGTGATCAGACAGTGCAGAAAAGGTTTTGTCAGCGGGCCCCCGAATCCTCCGGGCATTTTGATCGAATCCAGATATTTCTCCATATCTTCGATATCGTCCGCCGCATGTTTTCTCAGCAGATAGACGGCAATCTTGAAATTGCCCGCATCCAAGGCGTAAAACAGCGCTGTTTTGCCGGAGGCGTCACGGGTATGAACATCGAAGCTGTATTTCTCGACCAGCGCCCGTACGATCCTCACGCCCTCGTTCTCATGTCCGGGGGTGAAATAATCGTTTCCGGACATGCGCATCAGCATATTTTTCTTCTGTTTTCTCGTGACCGCATGAAGATCGGCTCCATGCTTCACCAGAAAGTTGAATATGGTAAATTTCGCCGTGCACATGAGGGCAGTCAGTCCGCCGTTTTCCGTGGTCTGATCGATGTTCGCACCGTGCTCCAGCAGGAATTTTCCCATCGGGGAATATGCGCGACTGCCATGGAACAATCCGTATGCCTTGCTACACGATGCAAGCATCAACGGGTAGACATCGTGCGGGATCCGCAGAAAATATGGATTGGGCCCGATCGGTTCGCCGATAGGGATATTGAACTTCTCCAATAGAAATGACGCCGCCTTGACATCCCATGCCGACACCGCAGAGAAAAAAAGAGCCTTGACTGCGGCAGAAGAGGGTTTCCATCCCGCGTCCAAACCGGCCTTGATCGCGGCAAGGGGGACATGACGACCGTGGTATCCCCGCTCGCAGAGCCCCTTTTCGATCATTTTGCCGCTGAAATGATACTCGGGAAGGATGAATCTCAGCAGCGGAGGATATTCGGAAAGTGCCTCGACCGTTCCCGCGGTGCGCACTTTGACCTTGTGTCCGTCCAGCAGGCGGATGAGTTCTTTTTTCTCATCCGGCGTGAATTTTGCCTTTATCAGGTCATGCCACGCGAAACAAACTTGTTCGAAATCTATAGTCCTGTAGTAAAAATTCAGTTTTTCGGACTCGATGATCTTTTCCGCTGTCGGGAAATCGCCGTATTCCATGGCTTTTTTCCACAATGTCTCCAAATCATCTTTTGATTCCCGATACACTTCTTCCGGTATTTTCCCCATCAGTCCACGCTCCTGTCCTGTGATTTTTTCCTGTTCCCTGTTATTTTCGGATCATGATCAGTTGATGCACCGCCCGGCTCATGGCGGTATAGATCCCGTTCTTGTTGGCCCAGCGTTCATCCTCATCATCCACTT
>JAZUCR010000018.1:0-14070 GCA_045639225.1 Victivallales bacterium | reverse complement strand
ACAACGTTGAATCTTTCCCGAAACAATGGGAAATCCTCCTCAGAAAAGCCGCGGCTTAATTCCAAAATTCAATTTTCAAAGAGCATGAAAAAAACATTTTTTTTGTTTTTTTCAGGGCATCCTATGCCCTTCACATCAGGTTCCGAAGCTGTCAAGAGGAAAACGGAATAATAGGGAGCACAACGTGCGACCGGTTATGCCGGATTTCTCTCTTGACTGCGCACGGGTTCTGATGTACTTACCCGCACGCAACTCTTTTCATCTTTTCATTTCTCCTTTGACACTACCATTGGTATAAAATAAACCGCCGTGCATTTTTTTCAAGGGGAGTCAGCAGGATATCCGGTAAATTTCTCCGGACCGGTCAACGGTCCAAATCCCGGAGGATCTCTTCCCGCACGCGGTCGGGCTCGCGCGGATCATGGGAATTGGTCACGTAGATCCGTTCCAGATACGCCCGCGCCCGGGCGGGATCTTTCACCAGCGAGAGATATTTGATATCGGTCACGCCCTCGCGGATCGCCATGTAACGGATCGAGGGGATGTAATCATCGAAGGAACGGTAACAGACCCCGCCTTGCGGGACGACTTTCCAATCCGAGGCGCCGATACCGCCGTAGTTGTCAATGAACCAGAACATGGAGCTGCCGGCCAGATCGTAATACACCGCGGTCCAGGGGATCCGTCGGAAATAACGCGACAAATCCTCGCGCATGGAAGTGCTGCACATGTAATGCACCAGCATCGTGCCGCTGCGTTTGTAATCGTCAAAAACCGCTTTGAACGGCGGTTCGAAATACTGGGTGCCCCACAGACACCAGCCGTCGATAAATCCCTTCATTGCTTTGATATTCTCCACCGTCGGCGTCCAATGCGCCAGCGTGACCAGCAGACGGACGGTCGGTTCGGCCTGCTTGGCTTGCTTGTGACACTCCAGTATTTCCGGCATGCTTTTGTTCTGGGGTTCATCCCAGGTTTCGATGATATAATCGCTGTCGGGAACGCCGTTTGCGTTCATGAATCTTTTCACCCCGCGGATCCAGTCGCCCCAGCATTCCGCGCCGTAAAGCTGTTTGCAGACGCCGTAAGCGCCGAAGCCGATGAAGAAGGTCGGTTTGACCCGGTATTTTTTCGCCCATTCGAGCTGGGAACGCAAGGATTTGAGCTGGGCAGAGAGTCCCGGCGCGGCGGGATCCAAATCGAGTTTGCCGCGGCCGGTTTTTCTGAACTTGAATTTCCACGGATCGAGTCCGAATTCCCGGGTGCCGCATTCGGCCATGCCGCGGAAAAACCCTTCCGCAGACGCCCATTGGAAAAAGTTCATCGGTTTCACGGGATCTTTCGGCAGGACCGCGTTCCAGACTTTCAATGCAACGGGAATATCCTGCATTTCACCCGTATATTTGCGGTCGTGATAGCGGTTGCCGATGACGGTCCAGGTGCCGGGCTCGGAAAGCGGGATCACGCGCAGTCTGCCGCGGTAAACGCCGGGTTTCACATCCGCGGTATCGAAATCGAACCAGACCAATCCGGCCTCTTTCGGCGGAATGGTGACCGTGCACGCTTCCCCGATCTTCGGCAGCGGATCGAAACGCAGACTTCCCGCATCCTTGTCATTGTCCTTGAACCGGACGGCAAAACGCTGGATGATCTGATCCGCCGGAAATCCTTTCAGTCCGAAAGACCCCAAATACCGGTGTTCGTCCGTTTCCAGAATGACGCGGTAGTCGGCGGTTTTATCCGTCAGGTTCAGGATCGCGACCGGCAGAGCTTTGAGCTCATTCACAGCAGCGGAAAGCTCGATTTTTTCGACCGGATCGAAAACTTCCTCGGGCACAAACGGGATCACGAAACGTCCGGTCACCGGAACCGGGGCAACGGCAAATTTCCGGGCGGAAAGTTTGGCATATTTCTGTTTCAGCCGGACATTTTCCTCAGCCGCGCAGGCAGTCTCATAGGCTTCGCGTCCGGACAATGCAAGTTTCCTGCCGAATTGTTTCTCGAACGCAGCGGCATAATCACCCATCACGAGGACGCCGAAATGTTCCGGTTCGTGAAAACTGTTTTTCAAGTCCGACCAGGTCAGGAACTGTTTCGCTTTGAGGCGTTGCCGGGCGACATTGAATGCGATCGTATCGCCGTTTTCCAGTTTTCCGCCGAGCGAAGAAAACGGGAGCTCCGCCTCAATTCGCCACCGGTTCTTTTCGACGTGACAGACCGCTTTCCACGGACGGTTTTCGGTGGAAAAAACTTTGCCGCCGGCTCCTGCCGCGAATTGGAGCAGTTTGCCGTTCCGCGCGAAAAAGATCTCCACCGCATCACCGTCCCAGACCTGCCTGCCGACCGACAGGGAATCCGGTTCGAGACAGTTGACCGTAATCAGCAGTGCATCGGCTTTGGCGCGAACGGAAAATGAGGTGAGCGCGGAAGTTTTGCCGAGTTCTTTCAGCACACAGAAATCATTGACCGGTTCAGCGGCATCGGCAATCAGCGCGGCTTTTTTCCGGACGGCTTCCGGAATCTTCACCGCCGCCGCTCCGGCAACCGGATTATTTTTCTGTTCCTCCACGGTCACATTGTCGATCAGGACATAGTCACCTTTCTTATATCGGGCGGGACCATACAGAGTATCGAACCACATCTGAATCATCAGCGCGGCCTTCGCGGTTTTCGCTCCGGTTTTGAACGTTCCCGAGTATTTCTTCCATTCGGTGGTGACATTCACCGTCCCGACCGAGGAAGAGGCTTTCCTGCCGTGCCAGACGCCTTTGCCCTCATCCCAGAGGTTGGCGCTGACGCTCACCGGAAACGGACGGCAGCCTTTCAATTCCAAAGAAAACTGGTAAGTCGTGTTCGGCTTCACGGGAAAACCGCCCTGTTTCGAATGACAGCCAAGCCAGATGCACGCCGCGGTCAATTCGGTATTCTTCGGGGTTTTCACGACCTTGTCGATTTCCAGACGTGCACATTTGTTCCACGTAAATTCTTCGGTAAAAACCGAGGCTTTTCCGCCGTTGGTCATGGCGTATCCGTCAAGTTTCTTCAACCGGCTGAAATCGCCCTCTTTGATCAGATTCTGTCCGAACAGACCGACGGCAGCGATACAGAATATTACGATCAATGATTTGCGCATATTCTCTGCTTTCTTTTTTAATTGCCCGTAAAGACGTCCCATTTTCCCCTCTGGATACCGAACTGGTCGGTCCAGCGGACCCAGTCACCGGTAGCACCGTTAGACCGGGGAGATTTTATGTCCGACAACATGTAACGGCGGAAAGACAGGGCATCGGCAGGTTCCACATGACCATCCCAGAAATTGACATTGATCCGGTCGGAATGCCGGAGGCAGTAACGACCGTAGTTTCCCTCCGATTTGGCATAGACCCCGGCATACTGCTTCTTGATTTGACCCGGAGAAGAAGAATCCCCGTTGAATATGAATGATGACGGTTTGCGAATCGATTTTGTGTTCATGAAACGGGTCTTCAGAGTACCCCCAGGCAAAACGAACGCACGAGGTGCGATATATTCGGAATAGGTATCGCCGGTCCAGCCGATCTTGCAGCCGTAAGTGTAATAGAGGTTGGTGGTATTGTAATCTGCTGTAGTCGGACATTTCGCCGTTTTGAAGGTGGTCAGATATTTGTATTTTTTGTAGAGCAGATCCAGGGCTTCATAGGCACTGTATTCGTTCAATCCTGGAATGCAGCTGTTGCCGTCGTTTGCATACATCTGGTGTATCTGCATCAACTGTTTCAAATTGCCCTGGCAGTTGACTGCATGAGCCCTTGCTCTAGCCTGGTTCAACGCAGGCAGGAGCATGGCCGCGAGGATCGCGATGATCGCAATTACGACGAGGAGCTCTATCAGGGTAAAACGGCAAGACAAGGGGTTGAAATTGTTTTTTGTTTCCGGCATGATTTTCGTCTTTTTCATAACAGGTAAACCTCCTTTTTTATGGTTTTATGTTAAATGCTGTTCACTCGGCAGGAAAATCGGCTGCAGTTCCGGCTCGGAATCCGTTCTTCACCCTTCTCGCAGATCCGGAAATCCTCGCAAACGCAGACTCACGGACAACCAGACGGGTGGGAACCCGGATGATGATCTGCTCGTCGCGTTTTTTTCCGATCTGTTCCAGCAGGAGTTCGGCGGCACGTTCCGCCTGCTGCACGCGCGGCGGATCGATCGTCGTCAGGAACGGCGAGCCATAGGGACGGTATTCATAATCCTCCAGATTGTCATAGCTCACGAGCTGAAAATCGTGACCGGCTTTCAGTCCCTTTTCCCGGAACGCTTCCAGCATGGCGAAACTGACGACATCCGAGGTGGAAAACATCATTTTTTCCAGGATCGACGGAGAGAGTTTCAGCGCGAGACGGTAACTCGGAATGCCATTGGACAAGGCATCGGTTTCAACGGCATAAGATTTGATCCGGCCGGCGGGATATCCCAGGGAAACCATGCTCTCTTCGAAGGTTCTTTTCCGAAGCAGACCGTTCGGATGGCTTTCATAGACGATGACGATTTCCGGATGATCGCTTTGCATGATCTTTTCCGCGGCCTCGCGAATGCCGCGGCGGTTGTCGAACAGGACCTGATGATAGGGCAGATCCAGTTCTTCCTCGAGATGGGTAATGACGATCGGGAACTGAAATTTCCGGAGGTTCGCAATCGTCGCCGGATCAAGAAAATCGCGAGTGATCAGCAGACCGTCCAGATTGGAAACCGCGGCGGCCAGCTGGTCCGGATGGCGAACAGTTGCATAATCCAGAACTTTCACATCACAATCATTCGAATATAGGAACTGAATGCCGATCCGGGTCCGGATCCCCATGGAACTTTCCCATTGCGGAGTGGAAGGGAACTGCCGGTCCGCCACGCCGATCCGGAAAGTCCGGCCCGTTTTTTTCTGATGCGGACGGGCCGATACAAATGTTCCGACCCCCTGCTTCCGGTAAACCAGTGCTTCATTCACCAGCATCCGGACAGCGCGGTCCGCAGTCAGGGTGGACACGCCGAAACGCGCCGCCAGCTCGGAATTGGACGGCAGCTGTTCTCCCTCCCGCAGCTTTCCCCGGTAAATCATATCTTCAAGAGCCTCGCGGATATTCTCCGTCATATTGGTCAGCCGGCTTTTCATCCTGTCCTCCGTTATTATATGTCTGAATATATGTATTCATATATGTTTCATTCCAGTTATAATATAATCGCTTCCCTAATCAATACAAGCCGGTTTTAAAATTTTTATTGAAAAATATATTACTTAGGATATGACTGAAGAGACAGAAAACCGGAAAATCGTGAGTTTAAAAAACGTTCAAGGCGACCGGGACAGCCCGCGGAGAAGCGTGCCTGATTTTATTTTCCCCAGGCAGTGTTGCCGAAAATGCCATCCTGGAAAAAGACCGGCTTATAGCCCAGTTCCGCCGGGATGCGGCAGGCAGTCTCCAGACGCTCAAAATAATCCGGCAGATAATTCATGTAATGCGGATACGCATACTGTTCGTGTCCGACCGATTCCATCATCTCGCAGCCGGTCGCGGCCGCAGCGTGGTCCTCCTGACGGATCTTCGCCTCGATTTCCGCCGGGGTATCGATGTTGAAGCAGAAGAACGAGCGGGAAAGGAACAAATCGTAATCCGGATCGTAAAAACAGCGTTTGGCGAGCATGTGATGCGCCACGTCCTGCTCGTAGAAAAATCCAATGTCGCAGGAACCGCCTTGCAGGTTCTCCACCTTGCCGTCGACATAAATGCGGTTGGACATGAATCCGCTGGAAGTGAGGATCTTGACGCCGCGTTCGCGCAGCAGATGGAACCGTTCGGGCGGCAGCATGGCCCAATGGACATTCGTCGGCGGCGAGCAGGCTTTTTCGCCGGCGATCCGGATCAGTTCGTTCATCGTCATGTCATAATCATGCGCGAGCCGTTCCTCGGTGCAGTGCTGATAAGGCCGGTCGGGAAATTCCGCCAGAGCGTGAAACGCGAGATGGAGCCAGTCGGCGTTGTCCTCGAATTCGCTCCGATAAGTCGACGGCACCTGGTCGATGGTGAATTTCGCCTCGTCGTGGTCGTTCCGGAAAAAACATTTCAGGATGAATTTGCTGCCGTATTTCTCATGCAGGACTTTCAGGCCTTTGAGGTAAAAATGGTCGAACAGCCGGGCCGGTTTCTGTCTGGCCAGATCGGTCATGAAAAAACAGTTGTCGTCGATGCGCACCGCATAGCGTTTGAACGAGGCTTTGTCCCAGACCAGCACGATGCTCTGGGTGCGTTCGCCGAATTTGTCTTTGGCGGATGCGGTCACGGTATTGATCCGGGATTTGAGCGGCACTTCGGCGCGGAATTCGCGGTCGCAGCGGACTGCGGGCAAGCCGTTGACCGTGACACGGCTCTGCGGATCGGCGATGCCGCGGACTTCGATAATCAGTGCATCGGCAGTTTCCCGGCCGTGCTTGTAATTGAGAATTTCGCCGTTGCGGTGAGAAGTGATTTCCAGCATGATCCAGTCTCCTGTGGTTTTTGTGGAATTTAATATATTGCAGGCAGGCTATTTTGCAAGAGCAGGAAACAAAAAAACGGACTGAAAAAAAGGAATTTGCAGTGATCAGTCAGTGTTTTTCCGCAAACTGTGGGATACGCGATTTTCGGACCTTTCGGACAGGTCGGACCTTTCGGACAATTGCGCGGGAACCGGACTCGCAGCACCAGAGCTCTGCGCCGCGAAAACCTGAGGTCTCTTGCCAAGCCATGTCTTGCGTGTTCTCCGTGTTCTCCGTTTTCCCCGTTTGAGTTCGCGGAACCCCGCGCCGGCACTACTAATTTCACAGTGATCATACGTTGTTTTCAGATTTTTTCATTTTTTTTATTTTCGGGGGTTGACATTCTCCGCTTTCGTGGTATATTTTTTATTATACCAACAAAAAAAATATTGTTAGTGGATATGACAGAAAAAAAGAAAAAACTGAAAAATAATTTGCGGCAGATCATCATGGAATATATCCAAGACCATGCCATGAATTCGCGGATTCCTTCCGAGCGAGATATTTCGGCAGCGCTGGCCATCAACCGCTACTCGATCCGCAAGCATCTCGCGGCGTTCGAACGCGAAGGCTGGATTTCCAAAAACGGGCGTCAGGGGATGTTTTTATGTTCCCAGGCGGAGATTCGCGATACCTACGGGCTGATCACTGGTGACGGCAGCAATTACAGTTATCTGGACGGTCCGGACATGATTGCGGGAGTCCTTCACGCCTTTTCGGAACACAATTGCATTGTCCGGAACCTCCCGTTCACTTCCGTCAGCCAGATTCCGCAAACTGTCCAGCGGTTCGGTCTGAAAGGCGTGATCTGGGTGGAACCGAACATTTCGGAGGCGAATGAATGTTTCAATGTCCTCCTCGAAAAGGAAATTCCGCTGGTATTTTGTTCAAATCTGGACCCGGACCGTTTCTACCGTTTGGGGATCAACTCGAATTTTGTGGCGAGCGACTGTGAGGCAATTTCCCGCGAACGGGCGAAGTTCCTTGCAGAACACGCCTGTCGACATGCAGTCTGTCTCGTGATTCCATCCAAGGAACGGGATTTTATTTTGGAAAATCTGAAGAAATTTGGAATTGAATCCTCATTCTTTTCCACTGCGGATGAGTTCCTCAAGAAAATGCCTGAACTGATGCAGAAAAATGCAATAGATGGGATTCTATGCAACGGGTATTCCAATGTCTACCAGGTCGTCTTTCAGTTTTTGCATGACCATCCCGATTTTCATCCGATACTGAGCATTGAGGACCATCCGAAGGTCAGAGCCCAGATGAAACGTTATCCGGGAGTCCGGGTCGATTTTGGCTTCGAACCGTGGCAGAATTGGCTTACCCGGCTAGGTGCCATGTCGGTGGAAATGCTACTCCGAGCAGCAGAAAACCCGATTCAGCCTTATGAACTGATCGTACCACAGCCAATTAAAACTAAAAATGAAAACAGGAGGGCACTGTGAAAATGAACACTTCCAATCTGGTAAAAGACAAAATGATCCCGGCAAAAAATTCAGTACAAAATTATGACCGGGATAAAATTAACCGAGAGTTGAGACATTGGAACATAACAGCGCTACAATGTCAATCAAAGAAATTTGAAGCATTTACATTGATCGAGCTTCTAATCGTAATAGCGATCATTGCAATACTTGCCGGAATGCTCCTTCCTGCACTGAACAGGGCACGGGAAACAGCCCGTCAAATCAGCTGTTCCGGGAATCTGAAACAGATCGGACTTGGAATAAAGATGTATGCAGATGACTATAATGATCATATGCCGCTAGTAAATGGAGATCCATACAAAGGGAGAAATCTTATAGAACGACTCTCACAATATTTGAATATCAAGAAGGGCGGAATACCCAGAGTCATGCTCTGTCCATCCTTGAAAGTGGATACCATCAAGAAGTCTACCGGCAATCAAGGGCCTGAATACATAAGTACCAACTCCATCGGATTATTAGCATCGAACAGGTTTTATTATCGCCCCAATTTGGTGAACGGTTATGAAAATGGGACCACAGTCGAGAACACCCACAAGTTGTCAAAATTGAAATATCCGTCATTCTATGTCACCACCGGGGAATGCAATTCCCCTCAAGGTTTTAAAAACCTTTTTTGGTGGGCCAACGAGAGCAGCAATTACAGACTCGGTCTAAGAAATCATACTTCAGGATCCAATTATTCCCATGGAGATGGTCATGTTTCAAGCATGGCAATAAGCGAATCGCTGCGTGGACACTCATCGTTGAACAAATACTTCTTTGCTTCAGGAGAATATCCAGAACCAGCAATTGAATGAAACAATGATTCATGATGGAAAAACCAAAGTTTGAAAGCATTTTACTGACGAACCGATCACAACTGAAAGAAAAATGAAAAATATCACAAAATACTTTACGTCGCTCTTCCTGACAGTTTTTCTGATTATGACAGGAGCTGCACAGGAAAAAAGTTTCAAAATATCAGAACTTCGCACACAATGCGATGTTTTGCTGAAACAAAAAAAGCAAAAGGATTTTGAAGGCTTGGTGACAAAAGCAATTAATTCCGGGAATCTGCAGGAAGAGGAATGCCGGGAATTGATGAACCGATGGGCTGGCTCTCTTTACTGGACAAACCGTTACCGCAAATCTCTTGAATTGCTCCAGGCAGCAACAAGACTTAAAGCAGAAAAACATGGGAACGTATATTATCAGACCTATGGAATGATGGCTGGTTTGTGGAACCAACGATTGGGAAAACCAGAAGCTGCAATCACAATACTTGACGATATCTTGAATGTGCAGGGAATTCACCCAGCCAACCGTTATTCAGGTTATATGACCCAAGGCGCGGCCTATGAGAAATTGGGAATGTTGGAGAAGGCACTTGAATGTTACAAACAGGCTCTTGTATTTGGGAAAAAGATCACCTACAAAACTTCATACGCCGGAGCTGAAAAGAAAATACGAGAACTTACTGATAAATTGAAAAACAGTTCCAGGTGAACAAATAAACCAGGAGGATGAAGTGATAAAAAATCAAAAGAAGGCTGTTGAAGCGAATATAGCGGAACAGGAACTCAACTACTATAGGAAACTTTACAAAGTCAATTATTCCATAGCAGATTTCACACCGACAGTATGCAATCTGGCAGGAGTCCGGCTTCCCAATGTCTGCGGGGGAATTCCGTCTCAAGAGGTTTTGCAATGCGCTGAAACAAAACTGGGCGGCGGGACGCTTGAAAAAATGCTGATATTTTGCCCCGACGGTATTGGTGAGATACATCGGAAGACCAAGCCTAGAATTTTCAGAAGCATCTCGAAAGCAAGTGATATAAGAGTCCTGGGTGCGTCCGTAATGATGAGTGTCACACCAGTATGTTTTGCATCAATTTTTTCAGGAACATCTCCAAGTATTCATGGAATTTCGAATTACAGGAAAGCCATGGTTGAATGCGAAACTCTGTTCGATGTATTCCCAGCAGCAGGCATTAATATCGCCCTTGTGGCCTATAACGACTGCAGTTTGGATTTACTTTTCAGAAAAAGAAAAATCGATTATTATTCTCTCCGCAGTGATATCGCGATCCAGGAAATGACACAATTACTTCTTGAAAGAAGGAATTATGATGTGATAATCTGCTATATGAACGATTATGATTCATGCAGTCATCACACGGGTGTGTTCTCGAAGGAATCGACCGCTCAACTTGAACTGGCAGCCAAACGTTATCTGGATCTCATCAAATTATCCGACCGCTGCTGGTGCAACTATAACCGGATGGTGGCATTTATATCCGACCATGGACATCATACAGTCCAAGATGAAAAAGGCATTCACGGAACCCACCATGACAATATTCAGGAAGACATGCTGGTAAATCACTACTTCCGCTTCAGGGCTGCGGAAAAAGATTGACGGACAATCGTGAATGTAAATTCATTTAAAACTAAAAATGAGAGGAAGAAAAAAATGAACAGGAACTTCATTTTGATGGCATTTTGTATTTCAACACTGATTCTGAATCTGAATGCAAAAGATATACCAATTGCTGAAAACGGACAGGCAAAAGCCTGCATAGTAATTCCGGAAAAATCCACGGCAATTGTTTCATTCGCATCGGCGGAATTGGCAAAATATCTGAAAAAAATTACTGGAGCAACATTTAAGGTCGGAATTAAACCTGAACCCGGTTGTTGTTCTATTATCCGGTTGGGTATGGGAAATACTGACGGATTTAAATTCGATACTTATGCGATCAATGCCAAAGACAATGTTATCGAGATTTACGGGAGAGATTCAATGGATAAATCCATAAATCTTTTCAACCTGTACTTCGATAATCCGTGGAAGGGAACGCTGACTGGAGTGTATCGTTTTCTTGACAGTATAATACGATAGGCAAAGATTTTGCATTTCGGAGACTTTACAATGCGCCATGGTTAATTACCTTCTGGCAGGAAATGTTCAGGTTGAAAAAGAAGAAAATCTATCTGGAGTATATGATTCGTACTCTTCGCCACTATTATTCCATGGGAGGAGTAAATTTCTATCCAAATGGTGCCGTCTTTGCCGATCTTCCAGATTTTTTCCGGAGTTACGGTATGATATCCGAAGCAGATGAGGCTGAAGATTATTGCCGCCGTCATGTGGAAAAAATTCGTAAAAACGGGACTGACTATCCGGAACATGAATTAACTTTCGAACAGACCATTGTAACACCGGCTTGTTCCATTACCGGAGAGTATGCGCTGCACCATACCGAAAAAGAGTGGGTGGAAGAAACTCGAAAGCATATTCTCCTGCTTCGCCGTTTTGACGGGAATCAACCCGATTTCCATCTGAACGCCCATCCCATTCGCTATTGGGATGGATACTGGTTTGGTAAAAAACGTATGTACGGAGATACAGGGCCACACTATTGGAGTGTTCTCTCTGCTCGGGCATATCTGAAATATTGGAATTTGACAGGGGATGAATCGTTCCGAAAACAAGCGGAAAGATGTATGCGGAATACACTATGTCTGTATAATAGCGATGGCAGTGCCAGCTGCGCGTATCTGTATCCGGTCACATCGCGGATTATTACTGCTGACGGAGATTTGGTATCCTGCGGGCATGGAGAATTTTATGATGCATGGGCCAACGATCAGGACTTTGCATTATATTTTATTCTTCGACATGCTTCAGACTTTGAACCTGCTTCTGTCTTTCAATTCTGAAATGTATCATCTGCGTTTAATTCAAAGTTCCGCGGACGCGGGTCATGGGACCGAGCGACGCGGCAAGTTCTTTCAGCTCGCTGTCGCTCCAGGTCGGAATGTCGTTCAATGATTCGTCGATCAGTTCGGCATGATGGAACTGCTGCAGGGTCCATTGCGTCACGCCGAGCGCAGCCAGTTCTTCATACATGGCGCGCAGATCATCCGCACTGAGCAGGGCACGGTGGACCGTGGTGCGGATGTCGAGTTCGATATGGTTCTGCACGGCAAATCCGATGGATTCGCGGACGCGTCCGGCGATTTCCGGATCGGGATTGCCGCAGATGGAAGGATATTTTCCAGCCGGAGCCTTGTAATCGATTCCGAGGGCATCCAGCAGGCCTTCCGAGAAAAGGGACCGGATCACCTGGGGCTGAGACCCGTTGGTGTCCAGTTTGACCTTGAATCCGGCTTGTTTCGCGAGCCGGACATAGGTCGGCAGATCAGGGTCCAGAGACGGTTCGCCGCCGGAAAACACGGCGGCCTCGAGCTTGCCCCGTCTCTGAATAAAAAAATCCGAGAGCTGATCTGCGGAAAGCCTCCCCTGACTTTCCGGATCGAAGATCAGTACCGGATTATGGCAGAACGGACAGCGGAAATTGCAATTGCCGTGAAAGATCACACAGGCGATCTTTCCCGGGTAGTCGATGAGGCTGAATTTCCGTATACCGTTGATTGCCATTTTTATTTGCACGCTTTCTGTGCGGATACTTCATATTCCTTGCGGTCTTTGAATTCCTCGCGTTTTCCCTGATTCCAGTTGGAAACGGGGCGGAAATATCCGCACACTCTTGAATACACTTCGGTTTTTTCGCCACACTTCGCCATCTCGATGGTCCTCCTTTGGTTGTATTGGGTTGTTATTTATTGTTCCAGCGGACAGGTTTCATGTTCGCCGGGAATATATCCATGCACGGGGCAGATGCTGAAAGTCGGGGTCAGCGTGAAATACGGGATCCGGTAATTCGTGGCAATGCGTTTCACCAGTTCCGCGGTCAGCTTGGGATCGCTGATGCGTTCGCCGATGAACGCATGGAACACGGTCCCGCCGGTATAGCGCGACTGCAGCGGAGCCTGCAGATCGAGCGCTTCGAACAGGTCGTCCGTGTAGCCGACGGGCAGCTGGGTGGAATTGGTGTAATACGGGGTGGAATCGCCGGAACAGATGATCTCCGGATAATGCTTGCGGTCGAGCCGGGCCAGCCGGAAACTGGTGCCTTCGGCCGGGGTCGCTTCGAGGTTGTAGATATGCCCCGTAGATTCCTGCAGGTCCTGGATCTTCGCTTTCATGTGATCCAGCACTTTGACCGCGAAATTGCGACCTTCCTCGTCGCAGATGGAACAGCCGAGGAAATTAAGGCAGGCTTCGTTCATGCCGACCAGACCGATCGTGCTGAAATGATGTTCGAGCGAGGGCAGATAGGTCTTGGTGTAAGGCAGCAGATCGCCTTCGAGATATTTCTGCACGACTTTGCGTTTGATCTCGAGCGATTCGCCGGCCATCTGAATCAGACGGTCGAGGCGGGCGAAAAATTCCTTTTCGTCCTTGGCCAGATACCCGATCCGGGGCATGTTGATCGTCACCACGCCGATGGAACCGGTCTGCTCGCCGGCGCCGAAAAGGCCGCCGGTTTTCTTGCGGAGTGCGCGCATATCCATCTGGAGACGGCAGCACATGGAACGGACGTCGCCGGGCCGCAGGTCGCTGTTGATGAAGTTCTGGAAATACGGCAGGCCGTATTTGCCGGTGACCTCGAACAGCAGTTTGGCATTGTCGCTGTCCCAGTTGAAATCGGGCGTAATGTTGTAAGTCGGGATCGGGAACGTGAAGATCCGTCCGTCGCGGTCGCCTTCGCTCATGACTTCGAGGAAAGCGCGGTTGATGATATCCATTTCGGGCTGATAGTCTTTATAAGTGGCCGTATCGTGCGGCACGCCGCCGATGATCACGGGATGGTCGCGGAGGTCTTCGGGCACCACCCAGTCGAAAGTGAGGTTGGTGAACGGAGTCTGGCCCCAGCGGCTGGCGATATTCAGGCCGAAAATGAACTGCTGCATGTTCTGTTTGACCTGTTTGAAATTGAGTCCGTCCGCCCGGACGAACGGCGCCAGCAGGGTATCAAATGAATTGAACGCCTGCGCGCCCGCCCATTCGGTCTGGAGCGTGCAGAGGAAATTCACGATCTGGCCGAGCGCGGTGTCGAAATGTTTGGCCGGAGCCGCGCTGGCGCGCCCGCCGCTGCCCTGGAACCCCATGGTGAGCAAATCGCGAAGACTCCAGCCGGCGCAGTA
>JAZUCR010000017.1:0-25276 GCA_045639225.1 Victivallales bacterium | reverse complement strand
GCTGGCCAATTTGCTTGATTTTCAATCTTTGCGCTTGCATTTCACGGTCGGACAGTGTATTTTGTCCCATGGTGTTTTCCTTTCCTTTTTTTGTTTGTGGAAGAACAATAAAGTAATGTGAAAACACCAGCTTTTCAAGTCTCTTTCAGAAACTATAGGACAAATGCCCCAATCGTAAAAACTATAAAAGTCGAGACAAGCGGGACCGGAAATTTGAAATTTAACCGGAAAACCGGGAGATCAATCAGTCCGAATGGGAAACGGAGCGTTATTTTCTGGCGATGCCGAGTTTCTGCATCCGGTAATTCATCATGCGCGGCGAAAGGCCCAGTTCGCGGCCTGCCGCGGAAAGATTGCCGTGATGGCGTGAGATGGCATCCGAGATCAGTCCGCGCTCGAAATCCGCCATCATATGCACCAGGGTCCCGGGCGACGAATCGCCGGCCGAGGTTTCACCTGCTGCCTGCACGGAAGGCGGCAGATTGGCACTGTGGATGCAGTCGCCGGACGCGGTCAGGACAGCCCGTTCCATGCAGTTTTCCAGTTCACGGACATTGCCGGGCCAGTTATAGGCCATCAGCAGACGGATCGCCCCGGGCGAAAGCTTGGTGATCTTTTTGCTGTATTTGAGATTGAGCATCTCGATGAAATGTTCCGCCAGAAGAATGATATCGCTGGACCGCTGCGCCAGAGACGGCATCATGATCGGAAAGATGTTCAGGCGGTAGAAAAGATCTTCACGGAAGAGTTTTTTCGCCATGAGGTCTTCCAGATTGCGGCTGGTGGCGGCAAGGAAACGGACGTTGGAATGGAGTTCCTCGTTGCTGCCGACGCGGGAAAAAGTCCTTTCCTGCAGGAAACGGAGCAGTTTCACCTGGGTCTGCATGGTGAGGTCGCCGATCTCGTCGAGGAACAGAGTTCCGCCGTCCGCGGCTTCCGCACGTCCGATCCGCCGGGAAACGGCGCCGGTAAATGCGCCTTTTTCGTGGCCGAACAATTCGCTTTCGACCAGATTTTCCGGGAGAGCCGCACAATTCAGCGTGATGAACGGCTTGTCTTTGCGATTGGAGAGTTCCACAATGGCATGTGCCAGGAGCTCCTTGCCGGTGCCGCTGGCGCCGCGGATCAGCACGGTGGCGTCGGTTGGAGCAACCTGCCGGAGTTCGGTATAGACCTGCTGCATTTCCCGGCAGTTGCCGATCAGCTTGCCCGGCGCATTCTGCAGCATGCTGCGCAGCTGCCGGTTCTCTTCCAGCAGAGTCTGTTTTTCCTGATGCAGCAGCAGACATTCCGAAGCGGAATCGGCAGTGATGCCGGCAAGGATCTCGAGAAAAGCCGTATCACTGTCGAGATTGGTATCGGGCGTGATCGGACGGTCCACCGAAAGCGTGCCGATCAGCTGGTCGTGATGGAACAGCGGGACACAGATGAACGCGGCAGGCCCGTCGTAGTGGTGGGTCCCGGTGCGGTTGAGAAACCGCGGATCGCTGCGGAGATCGGGGATGACATGACTGCGCCCGGTCTGGGCGACATGTCCGGTGATGCCTTCGCCGAGATAATAAAACCCTTTTTTCTTTTCCGCTTCGGTCAGTCCGTGGGAGGCCTCGATCTGGAGTGTGTCGCCATAGCGGAGCGAGAAAGTGCCGCGGCGCATCCCCATGTCGCTGTCGATGATCTCAAGCACTTTTTCCAGCATGGTCTCGACGTCACGTCCGTGGATCAGCACCGAACTGATTTTCTGGATTACCAGAATCTGCGGGTGCACCTGTGTCTTCATAATGGCTGTAATATACATGCTTCCCGTTTCGTTATCAAGCGGGAAAAACCCGGCGGGTCCGGAAAAAATCACGATTAAAAATCGAAAACAATTTGATTTTTGCCCGTTTCAGTGTTCTATTATCAAGTAATTTTTAAAGGAAAAGAAACAGGATGAAAAAAAAGCGTTTCGGGATCGTGATCAAGGTCAGGAATCTGACCGTCTGCAAGGCGTTTTACCGTGATGTGCTGGGACTTGGAGATCCGGTTCTGGACAGCAATTTCAGGGTGGAATTCCAAGTCGAAGACTTTTTTTGCCTGACCTTGGAGAAATCGCCGTGCGACGCCGTGCTGCCCCGGACATCCGGCCGGATCTCCTGGCTTTTCGATGCCGATGCCGAAACGATCCGCAACAGGCTGAAAGCATACGGTTATGCGGTTCCCAGTCTGCCTGAAACGGAGAAAAAAGGTGAAACATACTGCTGGTTTTCCGATCCGGAAGGAAATCCGTTTTATGTGATCGCCGGTAAAAAAACTTGAAATCCAGAGAAAGGAAGGCCAAGCCATGCGTATCTTTTTCATTGTCGTCTGCGCTGTCATGATCTTGTTCAACTCCCTTCATGCGAATGAGATATATCGGTTCATACCCGCCAATTCACAGCAGGTCCTGCAAGTCAATCTCAATGCCGTCGCCGGTATGGAAACGATCCAGCAGGATCTGGTCCGCAATATCAACCGTCAAACCAGACTGGATCCGAAAAATGAAAAATTGCAGGATTTCAGCAGCCTGGTCGAAAAACTCGTTGCCGTCACGCCCGATATGACGGTCGATGAAACCTTCATTTTCGTCAAAATCAAGATAAAGGAAGCCGAATTCTGCCGGAAAATAGAGGAACTGACAGGGAGCAAACTCGTTCCGGTACCGGGAACGAAACCGGTCGAACGGAGATTCACACTGGAGGGAAATCAGGTATTTCCGGGAGTCTCGCTGAAGAAACGCACTTTCGCAGTAATGTTCCTGAGCGGAAATGTGGCAGTCTTTGCCAAGGACGATCTGTCCAATTACCATAAGGTCAAGAAGTTAGGTCTTTCCGAGCAGCAATGCAAAGAACTGAATCCGCCGAAGGCTCTGGCCGCCGGGTTCGTCGTATTTACCGCTGATTTTCTCGCAGATAATCCCTATTTGCCGCAAATCCAGCGTGCGGTATATGCACTCTCCGCCGAAAAGGACGGTTCGCTGCGGATCAATGCTTCGGCGGTGTGCGCGGACAAAGAGATGGCCAAACAGACCTTGGCCCAAGTTCAGCAGTTTGTAATGATCGGCGGAATGATGCTCAACCAGCTCGACCCGGAACTGATGCAGGAATGGATCACTTCCGTACGTGCCGGACGGGATAAAAACGCGGTCACCGTCAACGCATTTTTCACGAGAGATTTCATCAACCGTCTTGCAGCGGCATCGGAAAAGCTGACAGCAGAAGCTCAGGCCCGGCCCGAACCCGCTGGCGAAGCAAAGAAAAGGTAAGTTCTTATGGCATATCAGGTTACAGCAAGAAAATGGCGTCCGCAGCGTTTCTCCGACATGGTCGGACAGGAACATATCGCCCGAACATTGCGCAATGCGATCGTCACGGGACGGATCGCCCATGCCTATCTTTTTGTGGGACCGCGCGGCATCGGCAAGACGACTTCGGCCCGTATTTTTGCCAAAGCGCTGAACTGCAAGCATCCGATCGACGGCGAACCGTGCTGCGAATGCTCCTCCTGCAAGGCGATCGCCGATGAATCCAGCGTGGACGTGATCGAAATCGACGGCGCGACCCATACCCAGGTGGAAAAAGCGCGCGACATCTGCGAAGATGTGCTCCACCTCCCGGTCGCATCCAAATATAAGATTTATATCATCGACGAAGTCCACATGCTTTCCAAGGGAGCTTGGAACGCCCTGCTGAAGACCATCGAGGAACCGCCCGCTCACGCCAAGTTCATTTTCGCCACTACCGAGGTCAACAAGGTTCTGCCGACCGTGATTTCCCGCTGCCAGCGGTTCGATCTCTGCCGGATCCCGTCCGAACTGATCGCCAAACGGCTGGAATACATTGCGAACGAGGAACATATAAAGATTTCCCGTTCGGCGCTGAATGTAATCGCCCGGGCTGCGGACGGCGGCATGCGCGATGCCCAGTCGCTGCTGGACCAGCTGGTCTCATTCTTCGGATCCTCTTCGGCGGAGGAGACCATTTCGGAAGAACAGGCGTTGTCCCTGTTCGGACTGACTGCGCTGGGCGAAATGGAAGCCCTGCTGCAGTCCATCCTGGCCAACGACCGCACCTCGACGATCCTTTCGATCCATCAGTTTGCCGGCCAGGGCAAGAATCTGGATACCCTGTTCGAGGAAATCCTCAGCTGGCTGAGAGGTATTCTGCTCTGTCTCGTTCTGCCTGATCCGACGGCCGTTCTGGATGAAAATCCGGAAAAGATCAGCAGCTACCGGAAACTGGCGGCCGTCTCCCGTCCCGATATTCTGCAGATCCTGCTGGAACAGCTGGCCGCATCTTCCTATCTGCTGCGCGATGCCATTAATAAACAAGTATTTATGGAGACGATCCTGCTGAAAGCCATGCGTGCGGCCCACGCCGTCAAAGTGGAAGATCTGCTGATTCGTCTCAATGAGATCCGGAGAAACGGCGAACTGAACGGGATCGAGAAAATCCCGTCGCTCGCGCGAGTGCCGGTCAGTTATCCGCCGCCCGTCATGACGGTTCCGGCAGTTCCGCCGCAGGCACCGCAAGTGGCGGCTCCGCCGCCGGTCCAGACTGCTCCGTCAGTTCCCATCGAGCCGCCTCCGGCAGAACCCGTCACCGCGAAAGAACCGCCCGCGGCGCCTCCGACTCCGGAACCGCCCCCAGTCTCAACTCCACCCGCTGCCGAACCCAGCATTCCCGTCCCGGAACCGGCTCCTGCACCGGCACCGGCAGAAAAAATGACGGAACCGAGTCCGATTACGGAAAACAATGATAATCAGCAGATTACGACAAATAACGGAAATATGACGGAAACTGTTTCTGAAATGACGGAAACCGTCCAGACAGCTTCCGGATCATTGGACGAGGACCCTGGAGAGGAGTCTGCCGAATCGGGCTCTCCGGAAGTGGCAGAGGAATTGCCCGCGGCGTTGGAAGAGCGTAACGGCATGAGTTTGAAGGAGCGTTTTTCGGCGGAATTGCTGTGGGCAAAACTGACGGAAACGATTCTCCAATTCCAGCCGAGTGTCGGATCGGTCATGTCCGGCGGAGTAGCCGACCGGATCGAAAGTTCCATGCTGTATGTCAATTTTGACGCCAAGGACGATACCATGATTTATCAAATCGTCACTGGAGCGAAAAACATGCT
The DNA here is from genome assembly GCA_045639225.1 of Victivallales bacterium. Lineage (GTDB taxonomy): Bacteria > Verrucomicrobiota > Lentisphaeria > Victivallales > UBA1829 > SIG94. Next base: position 20,128 of record JAZUCR010000017.1, on the reverse strand, counting down.
GGTCCAGGAATTGCGGAAACTGACGGGCGATAATTTTGCGGATATAACCTTCGGTCTGAAAGAGGGGATCCGCACCCCTGCCGTGCCGAAACGCACGCTGGAGGAATTGAAACGGGATGTCAGCAGCAATTCGATGGTGATGGAAACTGCGGATCTGTTTACCGGCACCATAGTCGATGTAATGGAATAAGGATTGGTTCGGATGAAAAAATACGGTCTGGTGTTATTGCTTCCGCTGCTGATGTGCGGCTGTGCGAAGGATTTGTGGAAAGATGTGCCTGAATTCGAGATCCTGAATTTTACCTGTCCCGTGCCGGGTTCCAAATTTCTGGATGACGACAATTTTGTCTGCGGCTGGTCGGTTCTGGGACCGCTGGATCCTGGGAAAGACCCGTCGATCCACACGGAGTTATTTGCGGATGAAGGACTTATGAACGGAAACCGGCGGGCGCCGCGCGGCAGCACCTGGTTCCGGGTCGGAGCCGACCGAAGCAATGCGGCGGCCTGCGGACAGATCAACTTCGGAAAGAAGTTCGAAAAATACCAGTATGGTTCGCGGCGGGGGGTGTTTTACGCCTGCGCCACCTTGAAATGCTCCCAGGACTATACCGGACTGGTCATGCGTTTGGTCTGTCCCGGCAAGGTGAAGGTCTGGATCAACGGCAAATCGGTGTATGCCGATGAAAAAGGAGCTGCGGATATGAAAGCCGATCCGGTCGTGGTCCGGGATCTCGTTCTGCTGAACGGCTGCAACCGGGTGGTGGTCAAATTCATGGACAACGGGAAAGATTATCTGGATCGGCGGGTGTTCTCGCTGCGTCTGACCGATGCTGCAGGCAATTTCTCCACCGTCAGATAACAGGTTGGGATGATGAACGGAAAACCAGTAAAGACAGTATTTCTCGGATCGGGAGCGTTTGCGTCGCCGGTATTGGAGGCCATGCTGGCGGATGATTCGCTGGAAATCGCGGAAATCGCCACTCAGGTGGATAAGCCGGCCGGACGGAAAGGGATCCTTACTCCGACGCCGTTAGGGCAATGGTGTCAGAATGCGGGCAAGCCGTTCGAACGGGTTCTGTCCGTCAATGCCGAAGATTATCTGAACCATCTGCGTGAATTGGCACCGGATGTGATCGTGGTGGTCTCGTTCGGACAGATCCTGAAAGAGGAACTGCTGAATCTGCCGCGGCTCGGCTGTCTGAATGTGCATGCTTCGCTGCTGCCCGCCTACCGCGGGGCGTCTCCGATCGTTTCGGCGGTTTTGAACGGTGAAACCCGTACCGGCGTGACCTTCATGCGGATGGATAAGGGGCTGGACACGGGGCCGGTCTATCAGCAGTTCGAACTGGAGATCGGCGAACGGACCACGGCGCCCGAACTGGAAACCGAACTGGCGCGTCTGGCCGGCCGGCATATCGGAGAATGTATCCGCCGTCTGGCCGGCGGCAGTCTTGCGGCGCAGGAACAGGATCACGCCAAAGCCACGATGTCGCGCAAGATCCGTAAAACGCATGCCGCGCTGGACTGGAACAGCAGTCCGGAAAGTCTGTCACGGAAAATCCGGGCATTTTTCCCCTGGCCGTCCGTGATTTTCACCTGTATGCGCGGGGATCGTCCGGTCCTGGTCAAAATCACCTCCGGCCGGGCCGTCACGGGTGTTTCCGGTCAGCCGGGACAAATTTTATCAATCGCTTCCGAAGGGATCACAGTGGCCTGTGCGCGAGGTGCGCTGCTGCTGGAAAAAGTGATTCCGGAGGGCAAAAAGGAGATGCGGGCAGCCGATTTTGCCAATGGCTTCCGCCTGGAATCCGGCATGGTTTTTCTCAACGGGCCCGGCATTTCCGCCAACTGAAGAAAGTATTTTTATGCAGAAAAGAGACAAACGACAAATCATTATCAACTGTGAAGAGCTGGAAACCCGGTTTGCCATGCTCAAGAATTCCCGTCTGGAGGAATATGAGATCGAACGGCCCAGCGATGACATTCTGCCGGGCTCGATCTACCTCGGCAAGATCGTCCGGCTGGAACCCTCGCTCGAGGCGGCATTCGTCGACATCGGAGCGGAAAAAAATGCCTTTCTGCATTACCGCGACATGATGTCCGTGACCCACGATATCGTGGACAACATCAAGCGGATCAATGAAGGCGAAACCGAACCGGCGGCGCCGGGGAAAAAGAAACGTTTCCTCAGCGGCTTTTCCGAAAAGATCCGGAATTTTCTCGGCGGCGACCGTTCCCGCCGGCTGCGCGACCTGGAAACGGCACTGCACAAAGGCAATATCACGGTCAAAGACATCCCCCGCATGTTTCCCACGGGTTCGGAACTGCTGGTGCAGGTGACCAAGGGTCCGATCGGCACCAAAGGAGCCCGGGTGACCACCAACCTGACCATTCCCGGCCGTTATCTGGTACTGCTTCCCTATGCCGACCATATCGGTCTTTCCTCGAAAATCGATGAAAAGAAGGAGCGGGACCGTCTGCGCAAGATCCTGCAGCAACTGGATGTGCCCCAAGGCATGGGACTGATCTGCCGCACCGTCGGCGAGGGCCGCAAGGCGCTGTTTTTCAAGCGCGACCTGGACATGCTGCTTTCGCTCTGGCACAAAGTCGAAACAGCCATTCAGAATCCGCGGGCGCCGATGATCGTGTATCAGGAACCCAATCTGCTGGAACGCACGGTGCGCGATTTCCTGACCGATGAGATCGACGAGATCATCATTGACCGGAAAGCCGACTGCGACTATCTGAAAGAGGTTTTCCATCAGTTTGTGGGATCCGATTTCGATACCAAAGTCGTGCTTTACAACAAAGCGGAACCGATCTTCAGCCATTACAAAGTGCATGAGCAGGCGGCGACGATCTTCAACCGGGTGGTGCAGCTGCCGAGCGGCGGCTATATCTGCATCGATGAAACCGAGGCGCTGGTGGCGATCGACATCAACTCCGGCAAGGCCCGCAATGCCAAGGATCAGGCCGATACGATCCTGCAGACCAATCTGGAAGCCGCCGAGGAGATCGCCCGGCAGATGCGTCTGCGCAACATCGGCGGTCAGATCGTGATCGACTTCATCGACATGCGCAGCAGCAAGGACCGGGAAACCATCAACAAGGCCATGCGGCAGTTTGTGGCCGATGACCGCGCCAAGACCCGGATCCTTCCCCTCAGCAAGTTCGGTCTGATGGAAATGACACGTCAGCGCGAACATGAAAGCATTCAGGATGTCGTTTACGATCCGTGTCCCTACTGCAACGGCACCGGCCGGGTCAAATCCGCCCTCAGCATGAGCGTGGAGATCCAGCGCCGGCTGAAAGAAGTGCTCAAGCGCCGCAATTCCCGGAAGAAAATGGCGATCCGCGTCATCATGAACCCGGCGATCCTGGCGCGGCTGAAAAACGAGGACGCCGAACTGCTGCGGAATCTTGAGGACCAATACGGGAAAGACCTTTCGTTCCGCGCCGATCCGACGATCCACATCGAAGATTTCAAGCTCATCGATCCCGATTCAGGACGGGAGATCTGAGGTCACCTCATGGATGACAGGGAATTTTGGGACAAGACAGATTTCTCTTACACGGTCGCCGGCGACGATCAGGAGATCGAACTGCAGGTCTATATAGACGCCGAATGCGAGCACAGCCGGACCCTGATCGCATCGTTTCAGGTGGATTCGATGGAAATGATCGAATCGGCCAGAATCCCGCTGTCCCGCGGGAAAAACCATGTACCGTTCCAACAGACCGTCCGGATCGTCAAGCCGCTGGTCTGGCAGCCCCGCGGCAGTTCGGGACAGCCCGCATTCTATCATTTTTCCGTGGTGTTTCATCAGTGCGGCGCGCCCTGCCATACCATCGAAAAGCGGGCCGGGATCCGTTTCCTCGAACCGCAGCAGAAAGGAAAAATGTTCCGGATCAACGGAGGACCGCTGACGCTGACCGGCTGCGAACCGGATTTTGACCTGGAAGAAGATGCCATGACCGATACGTTGACGGGAAATCTGGTCCGGCTCACGGACACCGACCCCGAGCTCGAAATGAAGCTGGACCGCTGCTGTGCTGCCGGATTGGTCACAGCGCTGGAGCTGTCCGGGGAAATCGGGTTGGCAAAATTGAATGTCCGGCCGGGGATCTGTTTTTTCACGGCAGAATCCGGCAGTACGGGCGAGAAACTCTACCGTCGGGAGAAAAAGACTGCGCTGTTTCCGTTTTTTACCCATGATAAATTGAACTTATGGCTGAAGCATAACTGAATGCAGGTGATCAAATGTCGCGAAAAAAAGAAAAATATACCAAGCCGCTGCCGCTTTCGATTTACTGGCGGCTGCTGAAATATGTCAAGCCCTATAAATGGCGTCTGACGATCGGCATTCTTGCCGGTCTGGTCGCCAGCGGGTCGATGTTCGGCGGGATCATGGTGCTCCCCCAGCTGGTCAAAGGCGTCAATGTGGTCTCCCCGGAAACCATGGAGCAGAACAAGCTGACTGCGGCCAGGATCATCCGGAAACTGGATGAAGCCCCGAAGCAGAATTATGAGGCGCGGGAAAATGCGGTCGAAGCTGTCCTGAACGAACCGTCCCAGCGCGGCGTTCTCGAACATAATATCGACAAAACCGAGAAAAAACTGCAGAAAATATTCCCGGCATCGTGGAAAATCCATGTCGTTTACGATCAGGGAACCGTGGTTCTGCAGATGTTCGGCAGCAATGTGATCGGAATTCCAGCCGAAACCCGGACGGGGAAAATGACTTGGCAGTTCTTTGCCCTCTTCGCATTTTTCTTTGTCGTGCTCTGGGCGATCCGGAACCTCTTCATCTTCATCAACCATTATTACATGCGCTGGGTCGGGATCCGGGTGGTGACCGATCTGCGGCTCGCCGCCTTCCGCACCCTGATGGACCAGTCGCTGAGCTTTTTCGGCCGGATCGACATCGGACAGATGATCTCGCGGACGACCAACGACACCACGGTCATGGAGACTGCAGTGGCCAACTCGATAGCCGATGCCACCCGCTGTCCGATGGAGATCGCAACTTGCGTCATTGCGGTCTGCATCGCCAGTTCCCGTTTCAACAACTGGATGCTGCCGCTGATCCTGATGCTCGGTCTGCCGCTCTGCATGGTGCCGCTGGTGCTGATCAGCCGCCGGATCCGCAATATTTTCCGCCGTGCATTCGAACAGATTGCCGTGGTGGTCCAGCGGATGCATGAAGTCCTCTCCGGCATCGTGGTCGTGAAAGCCTATCATGCCGAGGAACGGGAGATCGCAAACTTCGGACAGGTCAATCGCAAATATTTCAAAACACTGGTCAAGGCGCTGAAGAGTCAGCTTTTCATGCAGCCGCTGATGGAGACCGTTGCCGTTACCGCCACGCTCGTTTTTCTGGTTTACAGCTACAGCCAGGAAGTCACACTCGGCGAACTGGTCCAGCTGCTGGCTCCGATCTTCCTGGCCTATCAGCCGATCAAGCAGCTGGCGAAGGTGTTCAGCAATGTCCAGCGCAGCATGGCCGCGGCAGACCGTTATTTCGAACTTCTCGACATGCACAGTGCTCTGGTCGAAAAGCCCGATGCGGTGGAATTGGCTTCCTTCAATGACCGGATCCAGCTCGAAAATGTGACTTTTGCTTATGGCGACCGGACCATTCTGGACGGGATCAATCTGACCATCCCGAAGGGTCACATGGTCGCAGTCGTCGGCTCGACCGGTTCAGGCAAAACAACCATTGCCAACCTGATCGCCCGCTTTTACGATGTGAATTCCGGACGCGTGCTGATCGACGGTCACGATGTGCGCGATATTTCGATCGAATCCCTGCGCAAACAGATCGGCATCGTCTCCCAGACACCCATTCTCTTCAACGACACCATCGCTCACAATATCGCCTACGGTGTCCCCGATGCGCCCCGCGAGGCCATCATCGAAGCAGCCAAACTGGTCAATGCGCATGAATTCATCACCGACGGCCGGCATCCGGAAGGATATGATACCGTGGTCGGTGAAAAAGGGTTCAAGCTGAGCGGCGGCGAACAGCAGCGTGTCACCATTGCCCGCGCTGTGCTCCGCAATCCTTCGATCCTGATTCTGGATGAAGCTACCAGCGCACTGGATACTGCAACTGAGCGGCAGGTTCAGGAAGCCCTGTCACGGGCGATGAAAAACCGGACGGTTTTCGCGATTGCACACCGTCTCAGCACGATCAAGAACGCCAACCTGATCATCGTGCTGGATCATGGCCATATCATCGAATCGGGCACACACGACGAACTGCTTGCCAAAGGCGGCAAATACCGCGAACTTTACGACACTCAGTTCAGCAAAGATATCTGAAAGCGCTCTTCCCTATATGGACAGGCAGTACATCGCCTGCGTGATCAATCGTTTTTCAACTATATCACGGCATAAAACAATTTCAGATCGATCGATTCATGATGCCGATAATTCATATTCCAATTATCGGCATCATGGAAATATAACTGAAAAAAGATGAAATTCAAGTCTGAAAATGAAAAATCAACACAAAAACATGGAAAATTACAGTATTGCGATTTCATGAGTTCATAAAACGCATACCGCAGTTTCCTGACCCTCGCGGAAAAAAGAGGATTTCTTTCAGCTTTCCCGATGAAAAAAGGTACGCGCCAGCTCCAGATAATGCGCCCAGTCGCCCGGGGTCTGCTAAAAAAGGTGCGCGCAAGCTCCGGATAATGCGCCCAGTCAGCCGGGGTCTGCTAAAAAAAGGTGCGCGCCAGCTCCAGATAATGCGCCCAGTCACCCGGGGTCTGATCGTGCGGCCCGGTCGTATAGTGGAAACTGATATCTCCGGAAATATTCCGGTCCGGCTCCGGCATGGTTTCGACGGGGAGTCCCGCCGAGCCGAACAGACTGTAGACTTCCGAGGCTGCGCAGCAGGCGAGGAATTCCCCTTTCGGATCGGCATTGAAATCGAGTGTGGCCGTCCCGATAGCCAGCGGACGCGGTGCGATCAGCGCCAGCAGTTCATGCTGGTCGATCGGAAGATCTTCTTCCCGGAAGATGAATTTTTCGGTTTCGTCCATGAACCAGGGCGGATATCCGATTCCCAGATGCGCCTGAAAGTGCTGGGACAGATTTTCGCCGATCTTGCGTTTGTGCAGCGCTCCGCCGCCGCAGCCGGAACAATTCGAGATCACCATCTGGAAACGCGGATCGGCCGCGCCCGCCCACAGCGAGGTTTTGCCGAGCCGGGAATGCCCGTGCACGGCCGCCCGCCGCGCGTCCAGCAGCGGATCGCTTTCCACATAGTCGAGCATCCGGCTCAATCCCCACGCCCAGACGCCGATCACGGAATATTTTTCGCCGATCCGGGGCAGATTCCCGGATCCGTCGGCAAACAGCTGCAGGGCACTGTCGTCCGCACCGTCCGCGCGGTCGGGAAAAATATCATGGTAACAGGCCGTCACGGAAGCGAAACCCTGCCTGACCAGTTCATCCGGGATCCAGCGGCTGTACTGCACGCCGCGTTCCGGTTCACAGAGCTGTCCGGGAAAACGGTATCCGGTCGGAATGACATCCGGTTCCCGGGTCGTATTGTGGTTGCCCTTGAAATTCAGGCCGACGAATACCGGAGACGGCGCAGTCCGGTTTTTCGGAATGTAGACCAGGATCGTGAAAGAGAACTCCCGGCCGTTCCGCATCGAACAGCAGATCTTCACTTCCCGGCGGACCGCCGATCCCTCCAGCGCATCGTTTTTTTCCGTCAGCAGTTCGAACCGGAGACTGTCCGGACGCGGCAGGATCTCGCCGTATTCGTATTTCATGAACAGTTCCAGAATTTCCGGACGCCGGAAATTCATCCATCCCGCCGCGGTGGTGATCCGCTTTCCGTCTGCGGTTTCCAGCGGATCGGGCAGCTGATACTGCGCCGCATCTTTTTCATCGGTGGAATAAGGTCCGTACTTCATTTCGATCTCCCTGTTTGGTAAGGACTGTACCCTCGTTTTCCCCTTCTGTCAAGTATCTGTAAATATGAGACAGTTTCATACCGGTTTGACCTTCAGGAATTTCCACATGGAATCCATGACGACCGGAATTGCAATGATTCCGCCTTTCGGGGAGGTTACGGTTTCCCTGCCGTCCATCGCGATGCGAAGCGGCGACTTGCTCCGTATTTTCAAGGTCACCGGATAGGCCGGCTGCGGCTCCATGACCTGTTCCCCGAAACTGCCGGCATACTGATACCCGCTGCGCCGTCCGCCATGGTTCAGAAGCAGATGAACACTGCCTCCTGCGGGATCGTCGTAAACGATATGTTCCACATCACCGGCGGGAGAAACCAGTTCGGTTTCCGGACCGGGGAAGATTTTCTTCAGCAGATTCCCCATCCATTCCCGGATGACCGGCAACGCGCCGTCATAATAGTCGGAGAAGATGGAACAGTTCAGGAAAAATACCTTGCCCTTTCCGTAGCGGAAACAGGTCAGGAGAGGTTCTTTTGCCGGCGCGGGGGCCGAAGAAAGATAATATGCGAAAGACGAGTCGATGAAAAGATCCCTGTATTCCTGGTGGTAGGCAGGCAGGATTTTTTCCGTATTCCGCTGGAGTGTCACATGCGCCATATCGCTTAAAAGCATGGGACGTTCCTCGTCCGGTTTCCTTTTGCACGAACCGACATCCGGCAGGTAGAGAGCGGGTTTGCAATTCTTTTCCGCCGGGTTCAGGATGGTCTTGATTCCGCTCCATTCGACCGGTTTCCCGTTGTCCTGCAAGGGAACCGTTCCAGTCAGCAGGACGCGGCCGCCGTTCCGGATGAAATTCCGGATGGAAGTCTCCGTTTCCCGGTTCAGATATTCACACCCGGCCAGGATCAGCAGACGGCCCGGTTTCAGGTAATCCGCAGCAGCCATTTCCGGCATGATCAGGAAATTTCTGCCGCAGTCGATCAGCATCCGGCAGGCGCCGGGGAGGATTTTCGCTGCGATCCGGTTGCTGCCGGAGCGAAATACCGTCTTCCGGAACCCCATGATGTAGGATTCCGGAACCAGCAGCAGATCATTCGGGCGTTTGACCAGGCGGTCGGGAAGCTCTTTCTGAAAGGTTTTCAGTGTTTTGCAGATCACTTCGAGCGCATGATTCGAACCCGCGGCGGGTCTCCAGTCATGATGAAGACGATCCCCGACCCGGAAATCCTGCCGGTGGGCGAAGATGGAGGCTGCTTTGTAACGCATGCTGGCATCGGAACAGGCATTGCGGTCGCCCCAGCCGCGGATGAAGCGTTCGATAAAGATTTCGCTGCCGGCCGGAAGACTCGATCCGTAATTGGCAAAAAGAGAAAGATACGGATAATATGCCGATGGGTCGGCGGAGATTTTCTCTTCCAGAACGCCGGGTAAATGAAGGTTGCAAAAGGCATGTCCCCGATGATTGAAAAAGATTTCGGCATTCGGAAATTCCGCGCGTATTTTCCGCCGTACAGTATCCATGCAGTTCCATATTCTCCGATACTGCCAGGGGACATATTCCGCCCAGATCTCCGGCGCCTGGTTCCAGTCGGACGGCGGCAGATCCAGCCCCGTTTCTTTTTTGAATTGCCGACGGCAGGATGCACAGGCGCAGTAGTTGAATGCATACATCGTATCGAAAAAGATCCCGTCGAGGCGATAACGTTTCATCATTTCCATCGTGACCGGCAGCAGATATTGTTCCAGATATCCGGAAAAAGGACACAGATCCGCCCAGGTGTCTTCCGTCAGACGGCTTGGCACTCCGGGTTCGGATTCCATCAGCCATTCGCGATGATGCCGGCCGGCTTCTCCGTCCATGCCGAAATTGACATAACCGATGGCGCCGATCCCCCGTTTATGGAGGGCCGCGGCCAGTTCTCCGGTCAGATCGTGCGTCAGATCCCGTAACGGATATCCGATTTTCGTGGGGTGGAAACAATATCCGCAGTTGTCCTTTCCGAAAATGACCACATCCTGTATTTTGTTTTTCCGCGCCATTTCGGCAATGGCGTCCATGTCCGGATTTTTACCGAATATCATGCCTCTGCGGCTTTGCAGTCCCACGCTCCACAAAACTTTCATTGTCAAATTCCTCCCAAGTGTTTTATTTCGATATAAAAATCCCGCCGGCAATGATCTGAAGCAATCCTGTCAGGGTGAGAACGTAACATTTTTCGCGCAATATGAGAATACTGTAAAGCGTGAATCCGACCAGTGAAGATGCGATCGCCAGCGGAAAGCCTATCGAAGAGAGCCGGTAGTTTCTTAAAAGGTCGAGAGCATGGAACATCAGCATCATGGAGATCAGATTCAGAACCGATACGATGATCCCGCAGAGTATCAGCCGTCTGCTGAAATCAAAATGTCCGGGTGAAATGACACCCGCATAGACGGACATCATCAGCGTCGATCCGAAGTAGAGACAGGCAGTCCGGATATTGGCTGCGTCCTTCAGTCCATACCAGCTCGGAAGTGTCATCAGCGTCTGGGCCAGCCCGAAACCGAGAAACGCAAAAATGGCATAAAAAAGCCATTTTCGGGAATTGCCGTTCTCCGCTTTTTTCCCAAACCGGATTTTGGGAGCGGCACAGCAGACCATTCCGGCAAATATCAATGCTCCCCCGGCAAACTGTAACAGCGTCGGCTGGTCCCGGAACAGGAGAATCCCAAATAAAAACGGTATGATCATGGCGGATTGCGAAAGCAGAAACACGATTCCGTGATGGCCCGTTTTCATCGCATGCTGCAGCAGGAGCGCACCGGAAGTGTTGAGGATTCCGGATGGAATCAGGATCGGCGCCAGCGAGACCACGGAATCCAGGGTCAGCGCGTGATACCGGACGCCCAAAAATACGGAAAGCAGAAATGAGCACAGAACATTGCTGAATAAATAAGTTATAATGCTTAATTTGTAACGTGCGCAAAGACTGTTCGCAATGCCGCTGAGAGTCCAGAACGCCCCGGCGGAAACGGCAATCAAAATTCCTGCGACCATATCAGACCCCTTTATTCTCGTTTCCCGTATTGCCCGTGGAATAACTGCTTCCTGTCATGCAAGTTCGGCTGTTTTTCCTTATCCGGCGGCGATTTACCTCTTATGGCTGCGTGCTATCATGCTGAGGAATATATCCGTCACAGAACAAAAAACAAGAGCGGAATAAAATTAAATCCGGACTTTTTGTCCCGCAGCAGCAGACCGGTTCCGAGGCAGACCGTCTTTGCGCGGACCGCCTGGCAGATCGGCCGCCACAGGAACCCGTATCTCAGCGAATCTTTCTCAATTCAACAAGCCAGGGAACCGTATGGCTTTCCTGATATAATTTTTCGTAGGCTCCGTTGATCTGTTTCACGGTCGCCGGAAGATTCCGTTTGTTCTTTTTGTAGTTTTCGATCACGTTCGAGTAATACTGTCTGCCGGGTTTTTTGGGATCGGCGTAACGGGTTTTGAACCACTGGTCCGCGGCTTTGCAGCAGCTTTCCACATCCTTGAGATCCGCCTTTTGGGACAAGGCATAACGATCCCCGTCCACCACCGAGCGGATAAGCGACATACATCTCCGGATGGCGGAAATCTGATTGTACACTTTCAGTGCCTGTTGGCGCGACGGAGTATACAGCCCTGCCAGATTGATCCCTTTCGCCAGCTCTGCGGAACTGAACTTGCCGACTGCCGAACGGTTGACCATCAGCTGGTAATTCCCTTCGACCAGACCGGTGATCTGCAAGGATTCGGTATTGAAATCCGCCGTAAAAGGAACCAGCGAATCGATTTCCTTATTCCGATTGTCCATGATGAATGGCAGTCGCTGCGGGGTATATTCGAATGAAATTCCCGATGCAGCTTTCTTTTCCGGATCCGAGTTTCCGGCAGTAGTGGTTTTCACATTCCGGACGGCTGCATATTTTGCCGTTTGGACCTTGCCGTCGGCTGCATCGATACTGACTTCTGCGATTTTTCCCTCAAGCCCGGCTGCTTTGCAAAGATAATAGGTCATGACCATATGACCCAGAACATTCGGGTGGACATTATCGGTGCGCATGGGGGAAATCGCCGGCTGTTTTTTCAGGATTTCGGTCATGGGAGCATGAAGATCCAGGACTTCGAGTCCCCGCTCTTTGGCGATTTTCCGGATGATCCCGGCAGCGGCCGCCAGTCCGGCTTCGTTGTAGGTGGACGAATTGCCTTTCCCGTATTGGTTGTAGGGCGTCGGGGTAATCAGGACTGCCGTAACCCCGGCTTCTTTCAGCCGGTCGCAGATCCGGTTCAGGTTGTTTTCGTAATTCTCCAGCCGTTTCAGCCGTTTGGCATCCATTTCCATTCCGCCTTTGGCATAAAGAGGCACCCCCAGATCGTTCATCCCGAACATGATGAAAACCCGATCCGGTTTTCTGTCCAGGACATCATAATCCAGTCGGGCAAGCCCCCCGCCGGCGGAATCCCCGGAAATACCGGCATTTTCCAATCGGACTTTTCCCTGACAGCGGAGCTGGTAAACGGCCTGAGCCCAGCAGATGAAATCACACCCTGCCGTGATGCTGTCTCCCAGAAAAACAACTTTTTCGCCGTCTTTGAACGGCGTAATCGCATGAGCGCTAAGAACGCCGCAAAACAGCCCTAGAACAATCAGACTTCCCAGACGATGAAACATAATGGATCCTCCTCCGTATTGAAATTAAAAAGTCAGCTTCAACAGCCGCGCGTCATATTTGCCGATCTGCAGATCGATCCCCTTCCGGTCGAACTTGACTTTTTCCCCGGTCATGCAGTCCACTGCCGAGGTCAATCCGGGCAGCGGAAGGAAAGTGGTCGCGCCTTTTCTTTTCTGGTAATTGCCGACCAGCAGCAAAGCATCTTTCCCGTCCTTGCGCAGCGTATAGGTCAGATCGGGGTTGCTGCCTTTGAATTTTTCGTCCAGGGTGGCTTTGACCAGAAATTCATCATACGGGGCAAGCAGTTTCAGTGCGCTCGTCACGTAATAATAGTCGAGCGGGGAAGTCAGGGAACGGTCCACAAAATACGCAACGGAGTATGCCCCGTTCATGTAGGCTTCCAGCAGAGTGTAATAAGCGATAATGCCGAATTCTTCAGTCTGGTATGCGCCGTTGCCTGCCGTCAGATAGATCATGACTTTTTTCGGGTCGCGGGTGTAAAGATAATTCGTCCGGACCGCATTGACAACCAGGTGAATATTGGTCTGGTAGCAGGAAGACTGAAGTTCGTCCAGATATTTCGGATACAGGAGTCTGGTACCGAAGATCGTGATCATATCGTCGCCGCACTCCCGCATCCGGTCCATGCAGCAGAGATAACTGCCGATCACCGCTTTGGGAGCCGCCTTCCTCGCGGCCTGGAGAACTCCTTTGTATGCTTCCGCCACCGCCCATTCGGCATACTCTTTGCGGCTCATGTTTTTGCTCTTGCGCACCGCCTCGCACTTCGCACAGCCGGCAAAACCTTCCATCCCGAAAAAGAACTCATAATCCAGGTGAACATAATCCGGATCGATGCTTTTCAGCGAATCTCCCACGATCTCATTGCACAGTTTCTGATAAAACTCCCCGCGGTAGGTGGGACAGAAATGGTTGATACGGCATTTTTCCCAGTTGGTGCATTTCGCTTCCCTCGGGAAGCTGAAACGATTGATGGGAACCCCGATGATCTTGAAACCGTTTTTCCGGGCGTCATCCAGATATTTCCGGTTTTGCGGAGTCACCGGGCCATGCACGGACAAGGCGTTGAATCCCAGGTGACGCATGGATTTCATGGTGTCCGGCCAGCTGTACATGACCCGGTTGGTAAACCAGGTACCCGCCATCAGCAGATGTTTCAGCGGCGGAACTTCCGGAATGTCGATCACGTTCAGTTTCATTTCGATCTCGCCGCAGGGTTTCCCGTCCTCCAGGGTCGTGATCCTGACATACCGTTCCTTTTCGGGGACATTGCCCGTCGCGCGGAAATAGAACGGTCCGATTTCATATATTGCTCTTCTGGCAAAGAGGTCGTAGTTGCCGGAAGCGCTGAAGTGATACGTTACCCGTTCGTTTTTCTTTTCCGTTTTCTCCAGTTTTCTGGATTTTCCGTCGTGTTGAGGCCCGTCTTCCGGAATATAGCTGATTTGCGCCGGCAGATCGAAGATATAACTCATGACCTCCTTTTTGGATTTTACGTCGCGGTTGTCATCGAAACGCAGAAAATTCGGCACGTTGACATTGCGCGCCACGTAAAATTCGGAGTAATACGGAGTCAGCGCAGCCTGTTTTTTCAGCAGTTCCTTCGGTGCGCCGTTGTACGCCGCATTGAATCCCGAAGCGGCGGGATCGCCTTTCAGCACTGCGATCTCATCCATTGCGAAAATGTAATAGGCAGCGGTGAAATCGACATAAATGTAACGTGCCTCGGCATTGACATTCAGCTGGAAAGGATAGACATACGGGCGGATCGTTCCGTGTCCTTCCGGCAGGTAATACAGCGTATTCCAGTCGCAATCCTCCCGTTCATTGATCTGAAGTTTCTGCAGATAGGAGGCCTTGTACCAGTTTTTGGCGTCTTTGCTGATCCAGACGTCGATCCGTTCCGGAAACATGCCGGCACTGCCTTGTTTGGTCCCGTTCAAATAGCCGCCGCAGATCCGCAGGACCGTTTTGCCGACCGGCTCGACCGCTCCCAGATCGATCGAAAAAGCACAGCGGTCAAGACGGGGATGCTGCCAGCCGACGGCTCCTTTATCGTCGTAGATATACCCGCCGCGGCCGCAGAGCTTCCCATCCGTCAGATCCGTTTCATCGGTGCCGCCTTTTTTGGTCGCAGCCCGGTTCGGCGCGGGATAAAACTGCACCTTTTTTCCGGCAGCAAGGTTCGTTCCCTGCGTGACCCGCTTCCAATGGTCGATACTCAGGAGCGGGGAAAACAGTTTCTGGTCTTCTCCGGAATCATGCAGCACGGTCAATTTTTCAATGACCATGTCGGTATTTTTGGAGCCGTCCAATGTCAGGGTAAAATACTGCGTCGTTTTTCCATAGATCTCGTAAGTGGGGGAATACACCGCCGGCTTGCCCGTGCCGTTGAGGAACGTGGTATAATTCCAGCCAATGACCGGCCGACCGTTCTGATCGAATTCATTCAGACGGACAATGACACGTCCTTTCCCGCTGTGTTTCATCCTGATCACGACACTGTCGCCGTACTGCGCCGGATATTTGCCGGGGACATTCAATTTCGCCTGTTTCAGCAGCCAGCCTTTTTCCACTTTGGAAAATGCGCCGCTGTTGTCAGGGTTCCAGGTTTCAAATGCCGGAAGCCGGATTTCCTTCTGTGCTGCGGAACAGCAGCAGGAAACCGCGATCCCCATCATGATGATGACATTCAATCTTTTCATATCGTTTCTTCGAGTTCCGGGATCCCGGTCAATGTTTTTTGACCGATGATCCGATTGTTCCTGTTGAAAAATCTCCGAATGATTTTTACAATATCCGGCACTTCCTGTTCAATGCGAAATCAGTATCTGAATCCGACAGAGAGCGTTTTCATGTTGCTGCCGCTCGGATTCATATCGTCTACCCGGTTACTGAAATCCTTGCCGTCCATCCAGTTGACATGCAGATCGGCGAACAGGAAATTGCTGCCGCCGGATAACGGATAGGCCGGAGCGTCTTTCCAGTTGTTGCCGTGAATGACCGAGAGCTGACCGGACATGTTCAAAAGGGTGAAATCATAATAATCCTTTCTGCCGATTTCACCGTAAAGCATGGCTTCGGACGCACGCACCAGCGCCTTGATTTTGTGGTGTCTTGCATAGGTCGTAGTTGAGTCGACGTATCCGCACAAATAACGGTTCGGAACATATTGCGAATAGTAGAAAAAGTTCGCTGCGTTGTATCTGACACCGTATTTCTGCGAAGGACAGGTGAAACTTTTGCTTTTGTTGTAATACTGAATGTCCCATTGCAGACCGGTGTCAACCAAATTCGAGTGCTTGGAAATGAGCGACATGTTGAAGGTGTGATAGAAAGTATAGGTATTTTTTCTCTCGATCGCACGGGAAGGCGGGTACCATTCGTTGAACGCGTCTATATACGCTTGAACACCATATCCGACCTGTTTCAGATTATTGGCGCAGGCAATTGATTTTGCCCGCTCCCTGGCGGAATTCAAAGCCGGCAGCAGCATTGCCGCCAGGATCGCGATGATCGCAATCACGACGAGGAGCTCTATAAGAGTGAAACCCCTGCACCGGGATCTGTTCTCCGGCATCGAAATCATTCGGTTTCCAGTCCGGTCGGAAGTGCGTTTTCCCATTGCAGGGATTTCCGGCAGAGATCCGCACCAGTGTTTTGTTCTGCTTTCAGCCGAGTTGTTGTTCTTCTTCATAATTCCCTCCGTGTTTTTATATATTCATGTTGAAATAAAAACGAGCGTCTTTTATCATGTTATGTTGTGAATCCTTTCCGTTGATCAGTTACCCCGTCATTTGAATTTCAGATGCAGCAGACGAGCTTTTTTCCCCTGCACCGTGAGCTGAATTCCGGTTTTGTCAATCGGAACGGTCTGTCCGGTAAAACAATCCGCCGCGGATCGAACACCCTCCAACGGCAGAAACACACTTGCTTCGCGCGAAGAATTATAATTGCCGATCAATACCAGCGCATCGTCCTTCCAGCGGCGCAGAGTATAAGTCAGATTCGGATTGGAACCCTTGAAGGCATCATCCAATCCCGCCTTGACCAGGAACTCGTCAAACGGCACTATTGCACGCATTCCTTCCGCCACATACCAGTAGTCGACCGGCGAAACGAACGAGCGGTCCACAAAATAAACAATACCGTATGCGCCGTTCATGTATGCCTCCAGCAGCTGCCAGGTCGCCGCCTCTCCGATCCGATCATAATCGTAAGCTCCCGCGCCGACCGTCAGATACTGGGCAATGCGTTTGGGATCGCCGATCTTCCGGTAGTTATACCGCACGATGTCATGAACTTTATTCGGATTGCTGCCATAATAAGAGGCATGCGATTCATCCAGATAATCTGGGAAAAGCAGACTGAAGCCGAACGCGCTGAAGGTCCGGCCCTGGGCTTGCTGGAGATAACTCGCGCAGCTGAGGTAATTTCCGATCCGGGCATTCGGATTGGATTTCCGCAATTCGGCCAGCAGCGGCTTGAAGAAATCCGCCATTGCCCATTCCGCATACTGTCCCCAGGTCAGTCCGTGTTTTTTCCTTAACGCATCACACCGTTCACATCCTTTGAACAGTTCGGGCCAGAACCACAATTCATAATCCAGATGAATATAATCGGCAGACACGCTGTTGATCTGCATGGCCAGCCCGCGGAGCAATTTTTCGTAATACGGTCCCCGGTAGGCCGGGCAAAGCGAATTCCTGGATTTCACTTTCTTCCAGTGGGTACACCGGACACTGTCGCGGTCTTTTGCGCCGGTCACGGTCGCAATGGTATGAAATGGATATGATTCCGTGGCAGTGACCTTGAATCCCTGCCGCCGGAGTTCATTCACATATTTCTGACTCTTCGGGGTCATTTTGCCGTGATGCCCCATGGCATTGAAGCCGACCGTTCCGACGGATTCCAGGATATTCGGCCAGGAATAGACGATCCTCGGCGTAAACCAGGTCCCCGAGAGGAGGAGATGTTTGGCCCGGGGTACCGGCTTGATTTTCACCGTCCGGAGCGGCAGACGCAATTCTCCGGATGTTTGCCCATTGACGAATGTCGTAAAGACGGCATATCGTTCTTTTTCCGGGATCCTGCCGTCAGCCTGAAAATAAAACGGTCCGAGAGAATATGCTGTGGATGCGGCAAATCCTCTGTAATCTTTACTGCCGGAAAAATGATAGACAACGCGGCCGTTTTTCCTTTCGCCGGAGGTCAGCCGCCGGTTCATTTTCATCCCCGCAGCCAGCGATTCATCTTCCGGAATATACTTGACCTGCTCCGGCAGATCGACGGTATAGGTGACAGTCCCGGTCTTGACATCCCGGGTATCCGTAAACCGGAACCAGTTCGGCAGAACAATGCCTTCCGGAACATAGAATTCCGGATAATACGGCGCCACGCTCGCCTCTTTGGCAAACAACTTCGTATTCGGAGCAGTTGAAAAGACCTTGTTGAAATCCCGGCTGTTTTTATCTCCCTGCAGGATCACCATCTCGTCGGTGGTCAGCCGCAGTCCCGGTTTGTCCATGATCAATACGACGTAACGGGCTTCAGCATGAATTTCGAAACGGAAGGGATACACATACGACGGAGCATTATCATGTCCCATTTCCGGCAGATAGTACATGGTCTTCCAGTCGGCATCGTTTTTCTCCGCGATCATGATTTTCGTCATCGTGGCCGCATTGTAGAACGATTTGCCGTCCTGACTGATCCAGACCTGAAACAGATTCGGGAACCAGCCGCGCATGGCATCGTTGGCGTGGAGACGGCCGCCCACGATACGGATCGACAGAGAATCCACCGGCAGGACGGAACCGAGATCGGCAATGATCCGCACCTCGTTGAGAGCACCGGTCCAGCTGACCGCTTTTTTGTCGAACCAGATGTAATCACGGAAATCCGTACTGATTTTCCCGTCCGTCAGATCCAATGCATCCGTATCTCCCTTTTTGGTGAGAAGATCGTTGGGTTCCGGAATGTAACGCAGTTTTTTCCCGGCGATCAGATTGACTCCCCGGGTCCGTTCTTTCCACAAGGCACGGTTCAGTACCGTGGAATATAAGGCATTCTCCGGTCCGGACATCCTGCGGAGACTGATATCCTCCATCAGCAATCCGGGATTGTCCGCTGCATCGATTTTGATTTCGCAATATTCCGTCTGCCGGTTCCCCGCATCATACACAAAAGAATGGGTGTGTTCTTCATCTTTGACATTGACGATCCCGTCCCAGGTGGAGCGCAGCCGGATGCCGTTTTTATCATATTCGGTAAAATGAAGCCTCACTTTCCCGATCCCGGAATAGAGAACTGTCACCGTCAGCGACTCGCCGTATTTGATTTTGATTTTCTGCGGGCACCGGATCTCGCCCGTCCGCACGTGCAGAAAAGCACCTTTTCTGTTCACTTCGGCGGCATCGTTCCGTGTCCATTGATCAAGAGGTGTCACGGCAAGTTTTTCCACTGCGGCGGTCAGCACGAATCCCAGACACATCAGAATCAGTCCGAGAAGTTTTATCAGAAACTTGTGTTGTCGGTAAGTCATTGTTCCGTCTCCTGGTTAATCTGCAAGTGAAATAGACTTGATATCAAGGCGCAGCCGGATAAGGCAGGCTTGCCCAGACCGGTTCGTTCAGATTCCCGCCCTGCACCTCCATTTTCATGAACAAACCATGCCGGGAAACTGCGTTTTGAATCCCGATACTCTTCAATTCCAGTTCGGCGATCCAGGTTGTTTTCGTTTCATCTGCCGGTTTCAGCTGGATCTTCGCAGCATCATTGACCGGTACCGGACGGAGCGCTCTGCCGTCAATCAAAGAGATCGAAACTTCCTCCGCCTTGTTCGGCAATTCCGCAATGAATTTCACTTTGCTGCCGGGTTTGATTTCCGGATCGGCACATTCCGCCCGGACCAAAACGGCCGGTTTCTTCACCAGCTTGATATATTCCAAATCCATCCGGAGATTGTGAAGATAAATGTAAAAATAGGCAGCTTTCCGACCGGATTCGGTTTCCGGCAAATTCCGGAACAGGTCGCAGATATAAATTCCCTTTTGCGGCGTGGCAGTCTGGACGATTGTCATCATTTTTTCCACTGTAAATCTCCAGTCGCAATATCCTTTCAGCACTTCCAGACCGGTGATCCGGAAGGTCAGATACGGATATTCCGGAGAAATCTTGATTCTCGTCACCGTGTAGCGCCCGTTACTGTCCTGGGCGAAGAGGGTAAAGCCTTTTCCATCGGCTTTCGGTTTGATATCCAATGCTCTTTTCCCTGCCCCCGGCATCCAGTGACGGAAATTGGGTTTCTTCTCCACGGCAATATCTTTGCCGTCTTCCAGCCACAAGGTGTTGGCATCGGGTTTTTCCATTTGTTTTGCCTGCAGTGCAAAAACTGCCGCGATCATTACCGCTGTAATCCACTTGTTCATTCGCCCTTCTCCTTTCATAAAGCTGATTTCATGGTTTCTGTAAAACCTTC
>JAZUCR010000016.1:0-7408 GCA_045639225.1 Victivallales bacterium | reverse complement strand
TATATCAAGAGCCGCCCGGAGTGGGATGGCAAAACGCTGGTGGTGCAGGGCGGCAGTCTCGGCGGAGCCCAGACCGCTGTCGCCGCCGCGCTCGATCCCAAGGTGACCACTGCGATCATCAGCGTGCCGTGTTTCTGCGAGTTCAGTGCCGATCTGGCCGGGCGCAAACGTTCCATTCCTATCAGCGGACATTCCCTCGAGAAGGTGCCTCCGGCGACCCGCAAAGCCCTCAACTATTATGATGTGGTCAATCTGGCCTCGCTGATCCGCTGTGAAGTCTTTTTCTGCACCGGTTTCGCCGATGAGCTGTGTCCGCCGTCCAATGTGATCGCCGCTTACAACAATCTGCCTGCGGGAACCCGGAAATCCTTTACCTCCAATCCGGCTACCGGGCATTTCGGCACCACGGTCAATGTGAAAGGCAATCAATGGCTGGAGAAATTCTTCCAGAATGTGAAAGTCAACGCCTATACGGAAAAATACTGACTCCGGATCCGTCCGCAAAGTACATGAAAAAGCCGCCGGAAAGTATCGGCGGCTTTTTTACGTTCGGCTTTCCGGTTCAGGAGAAAAGCTTCTGCAGTTCCACTTGGAATTCCTGAATATCCTGCTGATCCGGTTTGCCGGAAGCCTTGTCCAGTCCGAGCCGTCCGAATTGATCCACGACCCATTCGGCCGTGACGCCGGAACCGAACTTGACCGTTCCGCTGGCGGCAGTGCCGGGGCGGGCGATCTTGGAAAGTTCGACCGTGGTCTTTCCCCGCGGCGCCGCAGGGGCGGCCTGATCTGCCGCAGTCGGCTCGGGTTCCTGCATTGGTGCTGCCGGGGCAGGGGGTTCTTCCTCCGGAAACGCTTCCGCTTCTTCGGCCGGTTCCGCGGCAGGCGCGATATCTTTGACCGGTTCCGCGGCCGCCTTAGTCTCTTCTGTTTTCTTCCAGACCTGTTCCTCGATTTCGGAGGCCAGCAGACGGAGTTCCATGAACGTGATGTGAACGCCCTGTTCCTTCAGCATGTCCTGGATTTTCGACAGGGAATAGCCTTCCGGAACTTTCTGGGCAATGAATTCTTTGATTTGTTTCTGATCCATGATCGGTCCTGTTTCTGAAATCACAGCGTCTTCAGATATTTCGCATAAGCTTCTTCGTCCATCAGTTCTTCCAGTTCATCCGTATCGATATTTTCCAGCCGGTACATCCAGCCTTTTTCCTCCGGTGAATTGGAAACCAGTCCGGGGTCGTCTTCCAGATTCTTATTGACAGCATTGACCGTGCCGCTCAGCGGGGAGTAGACATCCGAAGCCGCTTTCACGGATTCCACCACGCCGACGGAATCGCCTACGATCACATCCGAACTGATTTTCGGCAGTTCGACGTATGTGATATCGCCCAGTTCCTTCGCCGCGTAGGCGGATACTCCTACGACCGCTTCATCGCCATCGATCTCTACCCATTCATGAGTCTGCGAATAATATTTCGTCATCTTTGTTCTCCTCTGTCGGGGTTGAACTTTCTGTTTTTCTTATACCCGGTATAAAAGCATGTTTTTCCCGTTCTGTCAAGTGCAATACTGAAAAAAAATCATTTTTTTCTTGCCGTTCCCCCTGTATAGAAGGGAAAATCATGTTTCGAAGCCGTGACTTTCGTTCTCTGCAGGTCGATTTCGAACGCGGTCTTTTCCGCTGCTTCGGGCGTCACCACCGCCATGGCGACCGCACAGTTGAGCGACG
Organism: Victivallales bacterium; assembly: GCA_045639225.1. Lineage (GTDB taxonomy): Bacteria > Verrucomicrobiota > Lentisphaeria > Victivallales > UBA1829 > SIG94. Next base: position 5,682 of record JAZUCR010000016.1, on the reverse strand, counting down.
GCGCGAACGCGCCCGACGTCACGGTTCCGACCGCTTTGCCGTCTGCCAGTACGGTCATTCCCGCCCGCGCTGCCCGGCGTCCGTCCAGTTTCAGACCGATCAGTTTTTTGCCGGGCTGCCGCTGCCGCAAAGCTGCGCTGCCGACAAAATCACGCGTGGCGTTTTCCAGTTTCAGCATCGCGCCGAACCCGCCTTCGACCGGTGTGGTTTCTTCGTTCAGTTCATGCCCGTAAAGCGGATAACCCATTTCCAGACGGAGCGTGTCGCGCGCCCCGAGACCTGCCGGCTTCACTCCCGGATCGTTCAGAAGTTCACGCCAGATCCGCACCGCTTCGGCCGCATCGAAATACAGCTCGAAACCCAGTTCTCCCGTGTAGCCGGTCCGGCTCAGCAGCATATCCAGTCCCAGCAGTTTCACCGGCATGAAATGATAATATTTCGGCAGCGTTTCCGGCTCCAGTCCGAGACGGGCCAGCACTTCCGCCGATTTCGGTCCCTGCAGATCGAGTTTCGCGGTCCGGTCCGATTCATCGCAGAATTCCATCCCGCTTCCCAGCCGTTCCTTGAGCGTATCGAAATCGATTTCGCGCCGCGCGGCGTTGACCACAATAAAGAATTCCGTTTCGCTGATCCGGTAAACGATCAGGTCGTCGATCACGCCGCCCTGTTCGTTGAGCAGGAAATTATACCTGCAGACCCCGCACGGCTGATCCGCAACGGAGCGGGCCAGCGCATGGTCCAGCTTCTGCGCACTGTCAGGTCCTTTCAGACGGAATTCGCCCATATGGCAGATGTCGAACAGCGACACTTCCCTGCGGGTATGATGATGTTCCGCCAGGATCCCTTCGGTATATTGCACCGGCATGTTCCAGCCGGCGAACGGCACCATTTTCGCACCCAGACGGACATGTTCCGCCGCCAGCGGCGTGTCCAGCAGTTTTTCTTCACTCATTTTCTGTTCCCTTCCTGTATTTCAGAACCCGTTCAGCCAGCGGACGCATTCTTCCGCCCAGGGATGTCCCCGGAACAGACCCTGGCCGTGCGGTCCTTTTTCGTAGATATGCAGTTCGAATGCCACGCCCGCTTTGCGCAGAGCTTCCGCATACACCAGACTGTTTTCGCACAGGACTCCGGCATCCTGCATGGTGTGCCACAGGAACGTCGGCGGCGTCTGTTCCGTCACCAGCAGTTCCTGGCTCAAAGCGCGGCTTTTCGCTTCATCGAACGCGTCCAGTCCCAGCAGACCGATGAACGACCCTTTATTGGCGATCGCCGCATCGGCGGAGATGACCGGATAGCACAGCACCGCAAAATCCGGACGCGATGAACAGTTCGCAGCTTCGCCCTCATCCGGACTTTTCAAAGCCTGTCCGTGCATATTGCTGACTGTGGCCGCCAGATGGCCGCCCGCTGAGGAGCCCATCACGCCGATGCACTCGGGACGGAGCCCCAGTTCTCCGGCCGCGGCACGGACCAGACGCACCCCGCGGGCCGCATCGGACAATTCCACCGGATGAAAGTATTTTTTGTCGGCGCCCAGACGGTATTTCACCACGAAACAGTGGAATCCGCGTCCGGCGAAATATTCCGCATAGCCGCGTCCTTCATGTTCCGCCAGATGGGAATACCCGCCGCCGGGATAGATTACGATCGCTTTCCGGTTCGAATTCCACACTGCCGGGAAATACGGTGTGATGGTCGGAATGTCGATTCCCGCCTGATTGCCGTGGCTCATCACCGGTTCACCGGGCCAGAGCGGTATCTCCTTGCCGTTTTCGAAAATCATTTTTTATTCTCCCTGATCCGATTATAACGTTTCGATCCAGCGCAATGCTTCCGCGGCCCACGGATGTCCTTGGGCCAGTGCTCCGCCGTGGTTGCCTTTTTCGTAGATATGCAGCTCGAACGGGATCCCGTATTTGCGCAGTGCGCGGGCATACATGATGCTGTTTTCGCACGGCACCGCGGTATCGCCCAGCCGGTGATACAGAAATGCCGGCGGCGTCTTTTCGTTGATGCTGTTTTCCAGCGAAAGTTTCTGCTCGTCCGCCGGATCGAAATGTTCGCCCAGCAGATTCATTCTCGTTCCCTGATGAGTGTATTTCCCCAGCGTGATCACCGGATAGCACAGAATGGTGAAATCCGGACGGGAGGAGATTTTGGCGACTTCGCCTTCTTCCGGCAGGGTCAGACCGAGTTCCGGCAGAATGGAAACGCTCGCAGCCAGATGTCCTCCCGCGGAGGACCCGATCACGCCGATTTTGTCTGCCCGGTAACCCAGTTCATCCGCCCAGGACCGCACCAGACGCACGGCGCGCGCCGCGTCGGAGAGATGCGCCGGATAATGACAGCCAGCTTTCCCGAGATCTTTTCCCAGACGGTAATTGACTACGAAACAGTAATAGCCCTGTTCGCAGAAATATTCCGCGAAACCGTAGCCTTCATATTGAGCCAGTGCGCAGTAGCCTCCGCCGGGGAAAATGACCAGTGCGCAATGTTTGTCCTTCCACACCGGCGGTGCGTAAGGGGTGATGACCGGAATCTGTTCCGGATCGCTTTCTCCGGCCGGCGGCACGCCGCACCACAGCGGCATGGCGGTTCGATCTTTCAAATCCATAAAAAACATTCCTTTGTCGGTTTGAGATTTCAACCTCATACTGTAGCACAGAATACGGCTTTTTCCACTGTCTTTTTCAGAATTTCAACCAAAAGCGCATTTCGGCTCTGCCGGAAGGGAAAAACGGCGATCCCGCGCCACACCATGCTGAGCGCGAGGCCGTCAGATGGCGGACGTGAACCAGCGGGCTTTATAGAACCGGAAATGAGGGATGTCAAGCAGATCGGAAATGGAGCCGTCGCGATGAAGCAGACGCAGTCGGGTGCTCCACCAGCGTTCGTCCGGGATCATCAGCAGAGCCGGCTGTCCTGGCGTGAATGCCGCGCTTTTGATGTGCGGGATCTCGATCTTCATATCCGTTTTTCCGGTGTCCGGATCGAACCGGAGAGTGAAGGGCCGGCCGGTGATGATGAATTTTCCGCTGACCGGATCCAAAACCAGGTCGTGACCGCCGAATCTGGCATCCGGCAGATTGAATTGATATTCCGCTTTTTTGATCAGAGCGACTTGATCCGGATCGTATTCCCAGCAGATCAGACCGTCTTTCCCGGAGGAATAGAGCAGTTTCCGGCTGTGCGAGAACACCACGCCGTGAGCCGATTCCTGCGGGTAGTCGCGGTAAATTTTGCCGGCGGGATCCTTTTTCAGATCGAACAGACGGAGATAGCCGTAACTGGAGGCAGTCACGATATTGCCGTCCGGAAGCAGATCGGCCGAATGCGGATTGCCGCCGACATAAAGGACCGGTCCGGCTTTTCTGGTCTTCAAGTCCAGCAGCGTGCAGGCTCCTCCGGATGCGGTCACCAGCAGGTGCGTCCCGCCAAAAACGGGTTTGACCTCGCTCAAGTTGCAGAAGGTCCGGACCGTCTTCGCATCCAGGTCCCAGTCGTGCATGGGAGACCATTGCCATACGATGGCGTTCCTCTGCAGCGGGTTCAGATTCGGGTCCAGGATCAGCACGCGGGACGAGAACTGTTCGACGGCCGCGATCAGCGGATATTTGCCTGAGGATTTGGTCTTGGCACCGGTTTTGCCGCTCTTGCCGGTCTGCGGATTTTTGAAATGCGGCAGTGAAATGATCTCTTTCAGGTTCCCGTCCGGCGTGATTTCCACCTGTTCGAAGCATTTTCCGTCCGGCGAGAACGCACGGATGAGCAGTTTGTCCCGGTCGGCGTCGATCCGGAAGGCGGAAGCCTCCATCAGTCCGGACTGGTTGGGTCCGGCAACGGTGAAGACCGGGAATATATAATCGCGGCCGTCTGCGACAGGGGCGTCTTTCGGTTTTTGCTCGGCGGCGACTTCATCGGTGCCCGGAATGCTCCGCATATAGCGGTGGACATGTCCCGTCAGCCAGAGATCGACTTTATACAGCGGATTTTTGCCGGCGAACCAGGGATCGGTCAGCTTTTTCAGATTGGCGGTGATGGTCTGTCTTTTGTCCGCGTGTGAATAGGGCGCGCTGTGGGAGAGGACGATCCGGCGTTTGGCGCCGGTCCATTTCCCCAATCGCAGAACGTTTTCCAGGTAAGTTTTCTGTTTTTCGAAAAAGACCGTATCGAGGTCCCGCATGGAATATTTACTGCTGCCGGGCTGATGGTCGCCCAGACAGTCCAGGATCAGAAAGGCGGTGTCGCCGTAACGGAAGATCCCGTAGGTCACTCCGTCGGGTCCGGCAAAATATTCCGGCATCAGTTCGGTATCATCCCCGCGCAGTTCATGATTTCCCCGGACAGGCACCAGCGGGATCGTCCCGCCGTTCATGGCTCCGATTTCCGGCAGATAAAAATCAGTCATCTGCTTCATGGAAAAGGTCATGCCGATATCGCCGCCGAAAACGATGAAATCGCAGGTGTCGGCATGTGCCGCCCGGAACAGCGACCGCAGGATCCGGCGTTGTTTTTCAACCGGGAACTGCAGGTCGGCGGTGAAAAAGAAGCTGAATTTTTCTTTGCGTCTGCCCGGCAGACGGAATTTCCGGGTCGGCGAATATACTCGTTTTTTCAAATCGGCAGGATCGAGCATGACGATCCGGTATTCATAGGAGGCATCGCCCCGGAGACCGGAAAGATGAACGGCGTGGAATTCGGCGCGGCGGATCTGTCCGTGCGCATGGTCCCAGACGGTTTTCCAGGTTTTGGTTCCGGTCCGGCGGTAATCGACACCTGTGGCGATTTTGCCAGCGGTAAAGAAACGGATGCTGATCCCGTCCGCATCGGGATGGGTCAGCCACGGTCCCTGCAGAACGGCCGGATACGGAATCATGCGGAAGGGCAGGGGAGCGCAGGTGAAACACCAGGAGGAAGCACCTCTCCGGACCCGGACGGTCAGCAGGTTTTCCCCTTTTTTGACCGGGATGTAAAAGGGATGGTTTTCCGGGTCGCAGATGATTTCTTCATTGCCGGTTTTCCAGGTGGAACCGCAAAGTTGGCCGTTGACCCGGGCATCGAACCACCAGTCGGTGCCGATCCCGATCAGTCCGATGCCGTCGGCCGGGGCAAAGAACCGGTTGTACAAGACCGCCTCATCCCCCATTTTCCGCGGTTCCCGGAAAAGAGTATCCAGATCGAGATCCGGTTTCAGCTGAAAGCGAGTCTGGTTTCGGGCGGGGATCCGGTCCGTCCAGCCGTCTTTCGGGGTGCCGGGAACCAGGATCCATTCGGAATCAAGTTGAACGGGAACGATATTTTTTTCGGTCAGACTCAGGATCTCGTTCCGGTGCGAGTCGGCGAAATCCGGCAAGTCGGCGGCGGTCAGACCGAGGGCGGCGGCGAGCATGGTTACTGCGATTCCTTTCACTTTTTGGCGTCTCTTTTTTTATTCAGCGGGATGATTTCCAGATCATCGACCCAGACAGTTCCGGGCTGATGATCCAGACTGATATGGAATCGGACGGTTTCCGGCCTGATTTTTGCCCGGCTGCAGGATTTTTTGAAATTTTCGATATCGAGGATGGTTTCGAAAGAATGCCAGTCATTGGACCCGAGGTAAAATTCGGTGACGGGGATGAAACTGCTCCTGCGGCCTCCGGAGGTGAGGGTCCGCAGTCCGATCGCCGGAGCCGAATG
>JAZUCR010000015.1:0-5056 GCA_045639225.1 Victivallales bacterium | reverse complement strand
GGCATAGGATCGGGTTTGATCCGGGCGATCCGGTTGAACCGGACGCCGTCTTCGGTCCGGTAGAGGTCGTGGTGCCAGTTTTTGCCGGCGCAGCGGACCCAGACCAGCATGGCGCCGCGGCTGTCGGTTCCCTTGCCGATCGTGACTTCGCCGCCGTCCGGTTCATTGGAAATGAGCGTCTCTTCCGTCCAGGTTTTGCCGCCGTCGGCCGACGTCCGGGCGTAAACACCCCGGGCCGGTTCGTTGATCGTATGGGCCGACCCGCGGGAATATGCGCATACCAGTTTGTTCCCGATGGTCTGGATAAACGGCCAGGAATTGTAATTGTGCGCCGGCTGGACCGTGATATTGTCATCCGGTTTCCGCACGGGAATGATCCGCACCGAGAGAAGAGCCGAAGATTCCCGGCAGGAATTCCGCGGATCGCCGTTTTCACGTTCGATCCGGAGCGTCATCGGCAGGGCCGGATTGGCTTCGTAAAACGGTTCCAGCACGAGGATGCGGCGGGGTTTCACCGGACTCAGAATCGGGACGGTGATCGGTTCCCGAGCAGGTCCGCCGGGCTGTTCGATCCGGAGCCGGTAGACGTCGCAGCTGTCCGGTTTGGCCTGCGGCACTTCGATTTCCGCCTCGATCCGGAGATATCTGCCGGGCAGTTTCCGTACCGATGCTGTGACTGCTTCCAGGGGCTGTTTCCCCGGGAAAATCACCCCGGCCCGGCGAACCGGATGGAAATCCGCCGGGGAAAGAACGAGGTCTTTGCAGCAGACTTCCGGTACAGCGGTGAAATATCCGAGCAGGAATGTCAGTTGAATGATTCTTTTCAGCAGCATGGAATATCAGGATTCTTTTTTCATTTTGATCACTACGGTATGGCGCGCCAGACCTTTTGCGCGGTCGACGAATTGCGAGAACACATCACGGGTCCCGAAAAAGGCGAATTTGACGTCCTGGATCAGCAGATATTGCGGATCTTCGACCAGTCCGGTGCTGCTCACCAGTTTTTCCGGCACGAAATGACCTTTGTCCGTATCCGCTTCGATCCAGGTGATTCCGACTCCGGCATAACCGTAGGCTCTGATCTCGATCTCGTCGATCTCACTGTCCGCAGGAATGAAATAATATTTTTCGAACAGGAAGAATTCGCCCTGCTTCAGATTTTCGAACGGAATTTCGATTGTTTCACCGTCAGTGGTGCGGATGCGGATCGAAGTGTACATGGTGCTCCACTCTTCCGGCAGAGCCAGACCCATCCGGATGCGTCCGGCATGCAGCGCGTTCTGCCGGAATTCCGTCAGCATCTTTTCCCGGTCTTTCCATTTTTCGAGCACGGTTTCGGCCTGATCCTGCCGGCGGTGTTCATGGATCATCTTGTAATAATCCTGACCCAGCGAACGGATTTCGGCAAAGAGTTCTTCGGGCAGATCGTCCGCCTGATGCTTCAGCAGTTCCCAGCAGTGGAGATTGATCTCCTGATTCAGCAGGGCGAACCGGCAATTGAGAATGAGGTTATCCAGAACAAGCAGCGGATCGCCTGCCGGGACTTTGCTGCGGAAATCCTGGAAAGTCCGAAGCGCGAGCTTGAGACCGTAACGGGAGGCCCGGTCGGGTCCGAAGAACGGGAACGAGGTCATGCCTTTTTTGCCCTGGAAACGGGGCGACATTTCTTTTTCACAGCAGAACAGGATCGCGTCGATCACCTGCTGATCGGGTTCCAGTTTGAAAACACTGCGGAACGCCCGGTTCCAGGCTTCCTTCATGGAGAGTCCGGGTTCATTCCAGATTTCGCCGATGGCGGCCATGGCCGGGAAGGACGCCTGGGCCAGAATCTCGTATTTTTCCCAGCAGGCGACCTGCATCCCGTAAGGATGCCGTCTTTCCCCATACGCAGTATAGGTTTCAATGTTGCCCCAGACATAATAATCAGAGCTCAGGCAGACATAGCGGAAACCCATTTCTTCATAAACTTTGTGCTGGTCGTTGGTCGCCTGATTGAGGAAGTGCGTCAGATAACCGCAGGTGTTCCGGTGATACAGCCAGGCACTGAAAATGATATCCCGCGGCAGCTTGTTCAGAATGCCGGGATAGAAATCGATCCGGTCGTCGGACATCATCATCGTCTTGCCCAGTTTCTTCAGGACGTCATGAATGAAGATCACATGTTCGGCATAGATCCGGCCTTCGTCCTCATACGATTTCATCGTCGCTTTGCAGCGGTCGCAGTAGCCGACTTCCCACGCTTCGTCCAATCCGATTTTGAAGGCCGGAGTATGACGGAAGATCCCGGCGCAGGCCGTCAGGTATTTTTCGAGCAGTTCCCGGGTCCCGGGGTGGGACGGGCACAGACAGCGGCTGAAGGAAACCTTGAATCCCCAGCGGTCCACGTCGCCCGGTTTCAATTCCGCCAGATGTTGGTAACGCGGATCCTTGAGCAGCATTTCGCAATGGCCCAAAGCGGAAATCCCCGGAATCAGAAGAATGTTTTTGGAGAAAGCGTAATCATCCAGTTCGCGCAGCAGTTCCGGCGTATAGCCGTCCTCGCCCACATCGAATACTTCGGTCCGGATTTTCCATTCCAGATACACTCCCACCGTGGTGAAATGATGTTCCGCGGCAAAATCGATGAATGATTTGATGTATTCCCGGCTTTCCGTCTGCCGGGCCAGATCCAGCTGCAGTCCGCGGTAAGTCAAGGGTTCGGATCTCATGGTAACATTCCTCCAAATCTTTATTTATTCACACAGCACCAGCGTGCCGAATTCAAGATGTTTTTCCAGCGAAAACGCGGTCAGCCGGGAGAGCTGTCTGCCCTGGCGGTCGCCGTCGAAATCGTTGATATTGATGCCCCAGGTGATCAGGTCGTTGGCCTGCGGCGGTTTCACCAGACCGAGATATTTCCAGGGCAGGGCGATCAGATATTCGGTTTTGACTCCGTTTCCGGACGGCGTCTTCCGGATGGAGAACGGCGCCTCCTTGACGGAGATCATGCCGATTGGCAGGACGGACGTCTGGAAGGTTTTCCCGACATAGCAGGATTCGCCCTGTTTTTCATGCAAAGCGTAGTTCAGACGGATCTGCGCAATGTTCATCTGATCCTCGAAGCCGTTGGAGGTGAGTTTGTAACGGTAGGATTTGGAGAAGGTCAGCTGGACACAGTCGTTCTGCCACATTTCATTGGGGATCATCTGCTGGACATGGATATTGTCCTGTACTTCGATTTTCATCAGCAGGAACTGCCGGTTCCAGCCGAAACCGATTTTGGCGGCATGGTCTTTCGGGCCGTCCCAGCTTTTGAACGGATCGAAAAGTCCGCTTTCCGGCAGCTCGTATTCTGCTTTGACCGCCGCGGCATTTTCAGCCGGTTTGACCTTCAGCGCGGAAATGTTTTCCATGACGGTGAAATCCCGTCCGCGGTCGGGTGTGATCTGCACTTTGAACTTCTGCCATTCCAGCGGATTGAAATCCAGTTCCGGATAGGAGAGGGAGATGAGCCGTTTTTCATGCGGCGCGAGCTGGAAGGAAGCCGAAGCACGGCCGTCCGGATTGCCTTTCAGCCGGGTGCCGAGTTTGCCGCCGATCGTTTTCGCGGTCAGGTTTTCCACGGTAAAGTCCAGCTGCAGTTTATCATTCCGGAAAGCCGGCCGGACCATGGGGATCGCCACTGCGTTTCTGATTTGGCACAGGACGCCTCCGGCGAACTTGGCATTGCCGTTTTCCAGATATTTCAGAGAAATCGGCAGGGAGCCTTCCGCTGCATTTTCCGGAATTTTGACTTTGAACCGGAACGGCATGGTTTTTCCGGCCGCCAGTTTGACGTCTTTTTTCTGAACGGGGAGACCGCTGTGTTTGTCCGGAGTCAGAACCAGGATCCCGTTCAATCCGCCTTCCGGTCCGTGCAGCGTACCGGAGACTTCAATGGTGTCGCCCGCCACTGCCTCCAGATCTTTCCGGTCAAACACAAAAACTTTGACCGCATTGCGTCCCCACAGTTTCGGATCGACGTCGATCACGTAGCAGGGATCTTCGGTCAGGGTGAGTTTCAGCAGACCGTTCCGGGAAGCCGCTTTGCGGGTGTTGCCCATCACGTCGCCGATCAGGAGTTCCTTGCGTCCGACCGGGATTTCCACTTCCCGCGGCTGTCCGCTGAAATCCCACAGCGCCAGCGTGGTGAAGCCGTCCTGCCGCTGATAGGCGTATCCCCAGACGGTGCTGCCCAGATATTCGATCGCGCCGGCCGAGGTATGGCCGTTGAGCAGCAGCGAGGCGCCGCCGAGCATCGGAAGCAGCGGTTTCGGTCCGACCTTGACCGGATTCCATTGCCGCTTCGGATCCAGGTTGTACATGTAGCCCGGTTTGCCGTTGTAATAGTCATGCGTATAGAATTTCATATCGCATTTGAATCCTTCGCCGAGCATGATCAGACTGCAGCGCAGCAGGTGTCTGGCCTGTTCGATTTCGCCGTTCTTGCCCAGCGCGGATTTCCCCTGTTCCACGGCATAGATTTCCAGGTCGCGTCCGGCATATTTCCGGATCATCGCTTTGAATTTCCGGATCACCCCCACCAGATCGTTCGGTTCCGGCGGACTGGAAAAATACGGATGGATCGAGATCGCATCCACATACTTGAGCAGCCCGCACTTGAACAGCTCCTCATGCCAGGGCAGATTCAATCCGGCGGCGCAGGGCCCGACGAGTTTGATCCGGGTCGAATTCCGGTGGATGCCCTCGTAAATCACCTTGTGGATATCCACCAGGTCCTGCGCGGTGCCGCCGAATCCCCAGGCATAATGCGGCTCCCAGGTATATTGGATCATGCCGTACGGCTGCTTCAGGTGTTTTTCATAATTTTCAGCGTATTTGGCGAAATAATCGCCGATCAGCCGGGCGCCTTCCGGCGTGAAAAGGATCATGGACTTTCCGGCCAGCATCATACCGGGAATATGTTCGAAATAGTGGACGGTCATCCACTTGTGTATGCGGCAGTGGTTGTGGCCGGTATTGACATGATAATGCTTCCAGTCGTTGTAATCCGGGGAGTGGTCCAGTTTCCAGGCTT
>JAZUCR010000014.1:0-9100 GCA_045639225.1 Victivallales bacterium | reverse complement strand
CTCAAAAGAAGTTTCGTCTATGCTTTCGACGAGATCCATCCCGAACAGGCGCCGAAGGTCAGCAAATGGTGCGCGGACTGGCATAAGAAATCCAAAATCCCGATTCTGGTGGTCTATTACGGCGGTCCGGTCGAACCGCTTTACGGCAGCATCGATATCTGGTGCCGGTCGACTCATCCGGACGACCGGAAACTGCTCACGGAACGGGTCGCCGCCGGCGATGAAGTCTGGACCACCAACACCCCGCTCTTCCAGCTGGAGACCGAGGTGTTCGAGGGCCGCAGAAAAGTCTGGGAATGTTTCCGGATCGGCATGACCGGCTGTCTCCTGTGGTCCTGCGCGCCACTGTCCAAGAATCCCTTCAAGCAGCCATTCCGCAGCGGGACCAATCTGCATGGAGTGCTCTATTATCCCGTCCAGGGGAAAAACGGACTGGTGCCGTCCATCCGGCTGGAAACCTTTGCCGATGCGGTGGATGATTACGATTATCTGTCGCTGCTGAAACAGCAGGTTTCCGCCGCGCGGAAGAACAGGAAGGAACAGAAAGCCGTATCCGAGGCGGAGAAACTGCTTCAGGCACTACCGCCGGCAAATCCGGATGAATTGACGGCACGCCGGCTTCGAATCGGGAAACTGATCGAACAGCTCAAAGCCGCCGACTGATCCCTGCCGATAAAAAAACTGTTTTTTTTTGAAACGGGACTTGACAAAAAAGATTGCAGCATATAAAGTATACACGATTGATATGAATCGTGTAAAGTAACTCTTGAAGAGGAACGAAAAATATGGTGCGACGCATTACCATGCAGCAAATTGCCGATGCCGTACACATGTCGAGGGCATCCGTATCGGCGGTGCTCGGCAACAAGCCGAATTGTTTTGTTTCGGAAAAGAAGCGGGCGCAGATCCATGAAACGGCCGTCCGTCTAGGCTACACACCGAATCTGCTGGCCCGCGGCCTGCGGAACGGAAGGACCAATATGATCGGCCTGCTGTGCAGCTCGATGCAGAGCGAGATCAACAAACGGGAACTGGTCTGTCTGGTCAATCTCCTGCTCGAACACGGTTACAGTTCCAATATTGTTTATTATAAAGGTGAAATGGAAAAGCTGCGTGCGTCCAGCTCGGAACTGATGGCCCGCGGCTGCGATGCCCTGATCGTTTCCCGGGCGCAGCACACCACCGAAAACGAAGAACATACCATCGTCAATTCATTCACGGACAAGGCGGTATTCCTGTTTGCAGGGAATCCTGACCGGGCAGCGGACCATGATATCGTCTATGATTTCCGTGCGGGATTTATGGAAGCGGCATCCTATTTGAAAGGACTCGGCCACCGGCAGATCAAGATGATGATGCTCAATCCGGATTCCCGGGACCCGGGTATGACCGGATTTCAGGAAGCCTTGAAGCAGCTTGAGCTGGATTCCGATTCCCCGGTTTGCAAGGTCTCTTCGGTCAATGATATCACTCCGGATCATATGAAAAAATTTTTTCAACGCAATCCATCCTGCACGGCACTGTGCTGCCGCAACGACATTACTGCCATGCGGGTGATCCAGAGCTGTGCGAAACTGGGCATCCGCGTTCCCGAAGACCTTTCCGTCATCGGCTTCGACGACATTGATACAAGCGCATATTCCATTCCGGCGCTGACCACGATCCAGCAGCCGGTCGAAGCCGCGGCGGAAGAAACAGTCAACCTGATACTGAATATGCTGGAAGGTCAAGCAAATCCGGTATGTCACAGTCTGTCGACCAGACTGGTCATACGGGAAAGCACAGCGAGAATTCCGAATAAAACACAAGTTCAATAAAAAAAGAGGCCGGGATCTTTGAAACCGGACCGGAGGAGAAAATGATGAAAAAATTGATGACTTTGCTGATCGTTTCGGCGGTATCCGCGGCGATGGCCGCGTCTTTTACCGTGGATCCGGAAAACGCCCTGATCGTGGTGGCTCCCAAAGCCGGAGCGGTTTCCCGTCTGGCGGCGGCTGAACTTCAATACTATCTTCAGCTGATGACCGGCAAAAAGATCGCCGTCGCCTCCAAGGCGGCACCGGGCAAATATATTTTCCTCTTTGAAAAACCGGCCGGGATCAAGCTGAAGCCCGAGGAAGCGGTCTGGGAAACCACGGAAAAGATGACCCGTTTTTACGGGGACTCCTCCCCGGTCCATCCGCGTGCCGATGCACTTGCCATTTTCCTTCGCGCTCCGCGGACCGGCGATCTGACCGCGGTCTATGACTTCCTCGAGCGTCAGCTCAAATTCCGCTTTCTCGCACCCGGCGAACTGGGGACGGGTTATGTTCCCGCCGGGACGCTCAAGCTGGAAACCGGGGAGAACCGCTGGGCGCCGGGTCAGCTGATCAAGCGGGAGATCCGCAGCGGCAACGGGAATGCCAAAGCGGCAGCAAACAACCTGACACTGCCTGAATTTTACCGCAGGAAAGCGCCGACGGATATTCCGAAACGTAATTTGGATACCCTCCGCTGGCTGAAGCAGCAGCGCATGGGGTCAAGCGTCCGTTTCACTTACGGACATGCCTTCACCAGATGGTGGAAACTCTACGGGGCCGAGCATCCGGAATATTTTGCCCTTCACAAGGGGAAACGCGCTCCTTGGGGCGATCCGGCCAACATCAAGATGTGCCCGTCCTGCAACGGCCTGATCGACCGGATCGTCAGCAACTGGAAAAACGCCAAGGTCCGTGCCCCCATGATCAACGTCTGCGAAAACGACTGGGGCAATTACTGCGAATGTGCGGAATGCCGCAAGCTGGACGCCCCGGTCCGTCCGGGCGAAAAATGGGATACCGACCTGACCGACCGTTATCTCTGGATGGCGAATGAAGTCGTCAGGCGGGCACGGAAGATCGACCCCAAGGTGAAAGTCAGTTTCTATGCCTACAGTGTCTACCGCTTTCCTCCCCGGAAATACCGGGTGGAGCCGGGCATCGTCATCGGTTTCGTTCCCGGTATGATGAGCTGGCAGAAGACCGACGGGATGTATAAGGAATGGCGTAAAATGGGCGCGGACATGATGTTCCAGCGGCCCAACGATCAGCATATCAATACCGGACTGCCCATGGGGATCGAAGAGATCATGTTCAAACACTTCCAGATCGGATACCGGAACGGCATGATCGGCACGGATTACGATACGCTCCACGGTTTCTGGCCGGCGACAGGGATCGCCGACTACATCCTCGCACGTGCCCATATCTATCCGGAGAGGAGCTTCGATGATCACGTGAACGAATATTGTTCGGCTTACGGAGGCGCCGCTCCCGACGTCAAAGAATATTATGCCTACTGGCGCAATGAAGTCTTCGATAAACGCCTCTATCCGAACCGGAAGAAAATCGCGGAAAAAGGGCGTTACGGCAACTTCCGGCGCGGGCTGATGTGGGATCTGCCCAAATATTATTTCGAAAAGGATTTCGATCTCACGGACGCCATGCTGCAGAAGGGTTTGAAGAAGAATCTCAACCGCAGGGAAAGGGAACTGCTGGAACAGCTCCTGCTGGCAAACCGTCATGCCCGGCTGACCTTTCATGCTCTCGCCGCTTCCGGCGATGCCAAATTTGCCGAGGCCAGGACCCTGCACCAGTTCCGCCGGGAAAATTGGGATAAAATCAATATGGACTGGTACCGGCTTTTCAGCATCGAAGCGGCATTCGGTGATGTAACCGGCGGCAAGCTGGCCTCCGCACTGGAACAGTTTGCCGACGGCAAAGCCCTGACTCTCCGGTGGTTTTTCAAACCCGATCCCAAAGATGAAGGGGACAAGATGAACTGGAAGGATACCCCGTTCACCTCAGCGGAAAAGGAATGGCACAAGGTCTATGTCAACTCCGGCTGGGAAAACCCCGGAAATTACGCCGATCCGGCCATGCGCAGTTTCATGAAAAATTACGACGGCATCGGCTGGTATGCACTGCGCCTCAATATTCCGAAGAAATGGCAGGGCAAAAAAATCTTTCTGCACTTCGGTGCTGTCGATGAATCCGCCTGGATCTACCTCAACGGAAAATTCTGCGCCGAACGTGTCAGCAAAGATCCCGACGACTGGAAGAAATCTTTTTCGATCCGGATCGACCGGAATATCAACTGGAAGCAAAAATACCAGTCGCTCGTGGTCAAGGTGCGGGACATCGGCGGACAAGGCGGCATCTGGCAGCCGGTCACGCTGGGGTGCAAGGAGAAAGAGGAATGATGAAAGATGAGAGATGAAAAAAGAAACGCATATCTCATATCCGGTCGGGTCTGCCGCGAACTGTCGGACCGGTCCGACTTGTCAGACTCGTCCGACAACCACGAAATCCAGGGATCTCGCAATACGGCATCGGCCTCGCCGGATAAAAAGGCAAAAACGAAGATTTTCGTCTCAATAATATAACTCGCAGAAAGGAAACAGACCATGAGCATTATTTCATCATTCATCTCCATGTCCTCCGCAGCACGAAGAGCGGAGGAGGATCACCTTTCATCACCCCGGCGAAAGCGGAGCTTTACGCTCATAGAGCTTCTGGTCGTGATTGCGATCATTACTATCCTGCCCTTGCAGTATTTTTAAGAATCTTAATTCATTGTTTATTGATAATCATTAACTTGCAACTATACTGTTTTGCTTTTAGCAGAAAAATGCTGTATTTTTGATAAAAATATCGTTGACCTCGTTTCTGGATGGTTTGAAAAGGTTAGGTCGCAAAAATCGCAGAAAAAAGCAGAATCGCATTTGAACTCAAAACGGCATTGTTTTGAATCATAATATTACATTCGGAATTTGAGTCTTAACAGATTGCCGGTTAAAGCGCCGCATCCCGCATGTTTCATAGTTAATATAACACCTCCGGTTACGTTTTTCAAGCATCTTTCTTTTGAGTTTTCCGTCGAACGAACTTATGTTGACGGAAAACTCAAAAAACATGCCGGAGGGAATGTATCAATGCAAAAACAGCAGAAAAAGAAGAGTCATGGCAGCGGTTCCATCAGCAAAAATGTCCAGAACGGGCATTTTTACCTGCAATTTTATGACGCGGAAGGCAGACGGAAAACTATCACGCTGAAAACTTTGACTGGACAATATATCACCGAGCAGAGGGCGGCTGAAACAGCAGCACGGGAATTCATGGACCGGCTCAAAAAGATTCAGGATATTGAAACTCATGAAGATTATCTGGAAGAACGGGCCCGGCTGAAAAAACTCAAAGCGAGGCTGACCATCACATTGGATGACGCATTCGACCTGCATCTGCTCAAACCCCATACCCGGATCGCTTCAAACCAGGTGGAAAATGTCAATCGGCGTTACTGGATCGATTTTGTTTCATTTCTGCATGACAGACACGGGCTGACCACTTTGGATCAAGTTGAACGGGAACACGCTGAAGAATATATTGCCTATATTCGAAAGTTCGGCCGCTGGAACCGGAAAATCGAATATCATCCGGAAAAATGTCCCCGGCGAAAGGTATTCAAGGAATACGAAAGCGGGGGTATTTTAAGCCCGACGACTTTGAACCGTTATCAAAGTGTCTGCAAAGCGGTGTTTTCATTTCTGCTATTCGATTTGGGATATACGCTGGAAGAAAATCCGTTTTTCCATATCAAACCGTTGAAACTGGATCCGGTGGAGCGTGACATCTTTACCGATGAAGAACTGCAAAAGATTTTTGCCTCGGCTCCTCCGTTACAGCGTGCATTATTCACGGTGGGGATCTGCACCGGGCTGCGTTTGGGAGATGTGGCAACTTTATGCTGGAATGAGATTGATATTACCGTGCCTGACACAAATGAAAAACCGGAATTCTTTCAACATGAAATCCATCGTATCACGAGGAAAACTAAAACTTTGGTCCATATTCCGATCGAGCGGGAATTGGCTGATTTCCTCAGCAGGCAATGGGAAAAATCCCGGTATAGCGAATATGTGCTGCCGGAAGCTGCGGAAATGTATTTGAATCACAAGGGAATGGTGAACCGCCAGATACTTGGCTATCTCCATTCTTTGGGAATCGTCACGAGCAAACAAGTTCCGGGGCGCAAACGAATGCAGAGCGTAAAAGATTTTCATTCATTGCGCCATTGCTTCTGTTACTATGCGGGACTTCGCGGAGTTCCGCTGCCTGTCGTTCAAAGTATTGTGGGGCATCTGACGGCAGCAATGACCCGACATTATCAGAGTCATGCCGACCGGGCAGCCAGAATGAAAGGAATCGCCTTGATGCGAGGTCTGTTCAGCGAAGGGGAAAAACCGGCCGAGGTTGTTCACTCCCCGCTGAGAGATGTGTTGAAAGACCGAATTATCCAGTTTGCCGACCGCGCAACGGAAATTCAACTGCTCCAGCTGAATGTGATCATAGACAAGCTGGCGGCAAATGAACTGCATATTGAAACGCCGCAAGATCAGCAGGTCATTGACGTAAAAGTCCTGCCGGAGACGGCAACTGCGTGACGGGTATCAAAAAATGTGAAGAAAATGATTTCCTTTGCCGGAAGGTCTTTGCCAAAAGACTTGACAAAAAGGAAAAACGGAGTATAGTTCATAACAGATTCAGGGAGACGGAAGAATGAAAAGATTGACCAGTTATGTTTACAGCTTCGAGGAGATGATACAGGGGAATTTCCTGTATGTAGACAAGACCGAATATATCTGGCAGTTGATATCTCCGTCCAGTGCCGGATATTTTCTCTCCCGTCCCCGGCGTTTCGGGAAATCCCTAACACTCTCCACGCTGAAAGCCGTGTTTGAAGGGAAGAAAGAACTGTTCAAAGGTCTGGCAATTTACGATAAGCCCTATGACTGGAAAAGGCATCCAATCATCCATCTGGATATGAATGGACGGGATTTCAGTACATTGGAAAATATGGAAAGCCGATTTCGGCAAATTCTTAAGGAACAGGCAAAGATCAATGGTATTGAACTGCCTGAAACGGCCTCCGATACCATGTTTCACACCCTGATTCAAACGCTGCACGACCGAGATGGTGACGTCGTAATTCTGTTGGACGAATATGACAAACCTATTCTCAATAATATTTCAAAGGAAAATGTTTCCGATTTTCTGGCAGCACTCAAGATTTTTTATTCTGTGATTAAAGAAAAATCCGGAATGATTCGCCTTGCTTTCATTACCGGCGTCAGTAAATTCTGTCATGTGTCGCTGTTCTCCGATCTGAACAACCTGACCGATATCACAATGGATGCCAGGTATGCCACGATGCTGGGATATACACAGGCGGAGTTTGAATCCAATTTCAAGGAACAAATCGAAGCAGAGGAAAAGAAGCAGAGTCTTCCCCTCAGGAAGTTTCTGGATAAAATTAAAGACTGGTATGACGGTTTCCGTTTCCACGCCGGAAGCGAGTCCGTATATAATCCTGTGTCCTTGGCAAGTTTCTTTGAAAAAGGCGGCGAGTTCAATAATTACTGGTTTGAAACCGGAACGCCGTCTTTCCTGCTGGAACTGATTATGAAATCGAAACTCAGTTTCCCGGTTTCTCTTACCACACCGGTATCCAGTTCTTTTTTCAATGCTTTTGAAATTTCCGACCTCGATCCGCTGGTTTTACTGTTCCAGACGGGGTATCTTACCGTTGACCGCATGGAACAGCGACAGGTTCCGTTCACGGATAAAACCATTACAGAATATTATCTGCGTTTCCCGAACCGTGAAGTGGAGGAATCATTCAACAATTCCCTGCTGGCTTACTGCACCACGGTCCGGAAACAGGATTCACAGGAACTGATCCTGAAACTGATTACCGCGGTCGGTTCCGGGGATGCGGATGGATTCATGAAACTGTTCCAATCCATTTTCGCCGGCATCCCCTACAATATTCATGTAAAAGATGAGCATTATTATCAGACCGTGTGCTATGTCATTTGCGATATGCTGAAAATGATGGTTCAGGCGGAAACCGCCACAAGCAGCGGACGAATCGATATGATGGTTGCCGCGGGCGAATGGACCTACGTGATCGAGTTCAAACTCAACAAATCCGCAGAAAAAGCAATGAAACAAATTGAAAATAAAGATTATGCTTTGAAATACCGCAAGACAGGCAAGAGAATTATGCTCATTGGCGTTAATTTTGACTTCGAAGCGGGAAATATTACCGACTGGATCAAGGAAGAATACAACGGCTGACATTCTCCTGAATTATACCGATCCCGGATATCATTACCAACCTGCATGTGGAAACATCCCAAGATCAGCAGGCCATTGACGTAAAATTACTGCCGGAGACGGTAACATCGTAACACTCCTGTTACCGTTACGGTGCAGACTGATTTTCAACTTGCCATGCCTGGTTCCGCATGGTATAATTCCCATTGCCTAACCAAATGAAAGGAATGGAACATGTTGAAAAAAGAAACATTGAACACGCTGTGGAGTGTAATCGAACCGTTGCAGAAATGCGGAGTGATTGCGGAAGAAGAAGTCGAAGAAATACGCCGGCTGCTCCTGACGCCGTCAAATGCGGAGGAAAACATAACAGAAACAAACCCCTTGGCGGATTTGCAGATGTTTTCCCTGCAAAGGACGGCCCGGTTTCTGGACCGGACGGTAAAA
This sequence comes from Victivallales bacterium, assembly GCA_045639225.1. Taxonomy (GTDB): domain Bacteria; phylum Verrucomicrobiota; class Lentisphaeria; order Victivallales; family UBA1829; genus SIG94. Next base: position 518 of record JAZUCR010000014.1, on the reverse strand, counting down.
GGCGTATATGACCTGGTGGAAAGCGGAGATCTGGAAATGATCAAACTCGGCTACCGGACCTCGCGCATCACCTGTGAAAGCATCAGGCGGTTTGTCGAATCCCGGCGGCAAAAACCGGTAACGGGTCCGGGAAGCATAAAAAAATAAGAAAAAACGCGAGCTGAGTTTGACATGTCCGGAAATAAGGTGTAAGTTAATAATACTCAAATATGGAATATATTGAAAATGCAAACAGAAGCACGATCCTGGAAAGTTTTACTGCGGGAAGCGCGGGCGGAAGTTCCGGTCATAGTCAATGCGATGGCACAGGAGATTTTTCCCGCCCCGACCTCCCGTAATTGCTGCCCGCAGCGAATTGCGGCGACGGCGTTGCGGAATCTGCTGGCCTATCAGATCCGGCTGATCGTGCAGCATTACTCGGCCGATGACTGGAACGAATATCCGGAGGAGCTTTCCGCATTCCTGGATCAGGTCCGCTGCTGGCTGAGGACAAGGAAAAATCCGGCGCTGTTCATCGG
>JAZUCR010000013.1:0-1841 GCA_045639225.1 Victivallales bacterium | reverse complement strand
AACCTTGGTCAGAACGCCTGCGGAATGGCCGTGGGCGGTATCGATGACCAGCGCATCCACTCCGGCTTCCACCAGCGCGCTCGCCCGCTCCGCGTCGTACGGACTGACCGCGGCCGCCACCCGGAGCCGGTGTTCCGGATCCCGGTTGTAGTCCGGCGCCATATTGGTCAGCAGCGTATATACATCCTGATAACTGTAAAGACCTTTCAAATGACCTTTCGAATCCACCAGCGGCAGCTTGCCGACTTTATTTTCCCGCATGATGTTGTAGGCTTGTTCCATCTGCGTGGAAACCGGCGCGGTCACCACTTTCCGCGTCATGATCTCGGAAACCTTGCACCGGTAGTCGGTCAGAAATTTGATGTCGCGCGAGGTGATGATCCCGACCAGCTTGCCGCTTCCGTCGACGATCGGGAACCCGGAGAAGGAATACTGTCTGCTCTTCTTTTCATTGAGCATTTCCTCGACGGTGGTATTTTCGTTGAAGACCACCGGATTGCGGATCAGTCCGTTCAGATACTGTTTGACCTTGCGGACTTCATCGGCCTGTTTCGCCGGTTCGAGGTTCTTATGGATGACGCCGATCCCGCCGAGCTTGGCCATGGCGATCGCCATGGGACTTTCCGTGACGGTATCCATTGCCGCGCTGACAAAGGGGATGTTCATCCGGATGTTTTTGGAAAACGAGGTCGAAATATCCGTATCGCCGGGCAGAAAATCCGCATATTGGGTTACCATTGAGATGTCGTCGAAAGTAAGCCCTTCGAACTCGAATTTCGCCATGAACCGGTCTAAAAAGTTGTTGCCCATAAATGATTCTCCGTTAGGTTATGGGCCGCTGGGAAGCGGCAAATGTTTCTTTTTCATTTGCCATTGAAATATAACGCTGAATCGTAAAAAATCAACTCCCGGAATCAAAAAAAAATAAAATTCCCGGAAATCGGCCGATTCGGAAAACTGCCGGGCGGGGAAATCCTCTGCGGTCCCGGAAAACACTTTCCCTCTTGACTTTTTAGTTTTACAGAGTATATTATCGGCCAACAGGAAATACAGCAGGAACTGGGATAATGAAAAATTTGACAGTTGCAATTTTTCTGACTTTGCTCTTCTGTGCGGTGTCCGGAACCGGCGAGGAAACGGCGGACGGGTTTCAGCAGAATCCGGAATATGCCGTTCCGGCTCCGAATAAAACGGAGGCTCCCGTGCAGCCGGCGCAAAAAGAGCCTTCAGCCAACCCGGATAAGAAACCCGATGTTCGGGATCGGTCATCCTCTGACCGTTATCATAAGCCGAATCCCGGAACCGCTTATCAAAGAAGAAGCTCTGCCTCGACGCAGTTTGGCGGCGAAAGATACGGCGGCGACCGGGAGCTGCTGGAATGGGAAAGACGCAACAAACCGGTTCCGACCTCGCTGCCCCGGGCATCCAACTTCCGTTCCCGCAGCAGTTCCTGGTCATCCTCCTTCAGAAACAACCGGATTTATTACCGGTCCGGCAGCTGCAGAAGCAGTTCCCGGACCGTAACGGTAAGAAGCTGCTGCGGGCGGTAACCGGCAGAAACACCCCAGGAGACCTGTCCCTCACTTCGCGGATCGAAGGATTTCCTCTTTCAGCCAGGAAAAAGCTTCTTCCTGAGGCAGACGCGACACTGGTCTGCCGAATTTGAATACCAGCAGTTCCCCGGTCTTATTTCCGCCCGCGATTCCGATATCGGCATCGGCGGCTTCGCCCGGACCATTGACTGCACAGCCCATGACCGCGACTTTCCGCAGGGCGATTTTTTTGCCCGAACTCTTGACTTCGGCAATAAAACGCTCCACCCGTCCGGCCATTTCGATCAG
>JAZUCR010000012.1:0-1649 GCA_045639225.1 Victivallales bacterium | reverse complement strand
GCGCCAAACTCGTTTCCGAAGCCATTTCCGGCGGCAAGATGTTTGAAGGCCAGACCTGGAAAGACGTCATTGCCAAGGTCAAGGCAGGCGGTACGCTCCATTTCATCGGCCTCTTCTCCGATGGCAACGTCCACAGTAATATCGCGCACCTGAAAGGCATGCTCGAACGCGCCAAGGCCGAAGGCATTTCCAAGGTCCGGATCCATATCCTGCTGGACGGACGCGACGTGCCGGAAACTTCCGCGCTGGAATATATCGACCCGTTCGAAGAATATCTGAAAACGCTCGGTCCCGATTTCAAGATCGCATCCGGCGGCGGCCGCATGGTCATCACCATGGACCGCTACAACGCCAACTGGGACATGGTCCGCAAGGGCTGGGAAACCCACGTGCAAGGCAAAGGCCGCATGTACAAGAACGCGCATGAAGCGGTGGAGACTCTCCGCGGCGAAACCAAGGCGATCGACCAGGATCTGCCGCCGTTCGTGATTTCCGAAGACGGTTCCGCGCCGGTCGGACCGGTCAAGGACGGCGATGCGGTGATCTATTTCAACTTCCGCGGCGACCGCGCGCTGGAAATCAGCCAGGCGTTCGATAAGGGCGACGAATTCAAGCATTTCGACCGCGGCGCCAAGCCCGATGTGCTGTATGCCGGCATGATGGAATACGACGGCGACCTGCATATCCTGAACCATTATCTGGTCAACCCGCCGGAAATCGACCGTACTCTGGCCGAATATCTGAGCAACACTGGCGTCCGTCAGTTCGCGATCAGCGAAACCCAGAAATACGGCCATGTGACCTATTTCTTCAACGGCAACCGTTCGGGTAAATTCCCCACGGAGGAATACAAGCTCGTGCCGTCCGACGTGATCCCGTTCGAACAGCGTCCCTGGATGAAATGCGCGGAGATCACCGACGACGTCTGCGCCGCAATCGAAAGCGGCAAATACGATTTCATCCGTCTGAACTATCCCAACGGCGACATGGTCGGCCATACCGGCGTCTATCAGGCGGTGCAGGTCTCCATGGGCGCGCTGGATCTCTGTCTCCAGCGGGTGTATGACAGCGTGGTGAAAGCGGGCGGCGTCCTGCTCATCACGGCGGACCACGGCAATGCCGACGACATGTATGAACATGACAAGAAGGGTGCGCTCAAGCTGGACAAGAACGGACAGCCGAAACGCAAAACTGCGCACTCGCTCAATCCGGTGCCGTGCATCATCTGCGATCCGGAAGGGAAGGGCGAATACTGTGCGGAACTGAAAACCGGACTGGGGATCAGTTCCGTCGCGACGACCTGCATGGAACTGCTGGGCTATATCCCGCCCGCGGATTACGATCCTTCCATCATCACGATTAAATAATCCGGATCATGAAGAAGAAACTGCTGCTGGTCGATGCCTTTTCGCAGGTGTTCCGGGGTTATTTTGCGGTCCGGGCGCTTTCCACCGCGTCCGGCGTGCCGACCAATGCCGTGTTCGCCATGACCAAACTGCTGCTGAAACTGCAGCAGGAATACGGTGATTGCGACGGCGCGTTCGTGTTCGACAAAGGCAAATGCACGGCGCGTCTGGCGCTGGCGCCCGCCTACAAGGCGACCCGTCCGCCGATGCCGGAAGACCTGCGCGTCCAGATGGAGCCGATCC
>JAZUCR010000011.1:0-2044 GCA_045639225.1 Victivallales bacterium | reverse complement strand
TCATTCCAGCCGAGTTCATCCTGAGCCTTCCACCAGAGGAAGCTCAATTCCGTCCGGTCCATCAGATCGATGTCATGGGTTGCCCCCAGGCCGATATAATGCAGGATCGCTTTCCGCCAGACCGGATTTTTGACATTCCAGGTGCGGTATTTGGCCGGATAATTCAGCTGGAGACCGCGGGCCAACTGCGGGATGAGAATCATTTTGGCGCTGTAGATATAAGGTGAGAACGTAGCGTTTATGGATGCCGGGGTCAGGATATCGTAGTACCCGCCTCTGGCCGCGACCAGATTTTCCTGCCCTTCTCCTCCGCACATGGCATCATGAAGACTTTGATACGGCTGAAACTTCGCCCACTCCGAATGATAATAGAGCAGGGAATCCGGATCGAACCGCTTGACCATTCTCAAAATGTTGAGTGCTTTTTCCCTGAATACGTCAATCAGGATATGAGTCCGCGTCTGCCCCATGGAATCCCGCCAGGGGTTGCAGCCGTGTTTCTCATTGAAACAGGACTCTTCCCAGGGAGCATCGTAATAGAGGTTTCGGGTTCCGGGAATCAGCATCGGGTTGTTTTTCAGGTAGAGAAAACTGTGTGTCATATTGAGCTTGTAATTGCGGAAATCCGCCCCGTTGATGCAGCCTTCGCAGTAGGCGGCAGGTTTGCCGCCGGTCCAAGTCCCGTAATTCCGGTTGTATTTGATCTGACGCCAGTTTTCTTCATACCAGGTCCAGAACGGAGCGAACGGACCGGTAAAATTGTAAGCGGTATAGAAGAACAGCGTCGGGAACATGCGGTGCTGACTGTAGAAATTGTCCATGCCGTGATATGGCGGATCGGTCCGGAGATTATCCGGATGCAGATAACCGAAATCCCTCCATGGACCGAATATCTGCCATTCCTTCTTTTCCCGCTGCCGGAGCAGTTTGCGGTTCAGCGGCTTGACCGGAGTGACCGTCAGCCCGAAATTGAATTCGCGCGGCGCCTTCAGAGTAAGCGGAGAGGAAACCAGCAGGAACCGCACGTCCGCCGAATTCTCGCTCCGTTTCATTTCCACATGCCGTTTTGCGTTCCGGAAGTGCCAGTTGATCAGGTTTTCCGCGGTAAAATTGATTCCCGTATAATAATCGCCGAACCAAATCGCCGGGATCGGGAGGAGGGAAGCGGTAAAACCATCCTTCGCCAGTCCGGCAAGTGTACTGACGGAAGCACTGTCGCGCACCAGTTTCAAGCGCTCGTTCTTCATTGGCAGTTCATAAGTCAGTTCCCGGATTTTCAGCGGTTTGCCCGGCGTCAGTTTCAAGGTGATCCGGGCATAGCCGTCAAATGTGATCCTGATCCGGCTTTCCGCTTTGATTTTTCCGTAATCGACCGTCTTTTCGAATTCAGTCTCCAAATCGGTCCGGTTGATCTTTTTTACGGAAGTCGAAACCGGGATCAGTTTTTCCCCGTTCAGACGCAGCACATCCGGTTCCGCCAGCAGTTCTTTCCCCTGCGTTACCAGCGAAGAAAACAGCAGTCCGCGGTCCAGTTTCAGAGTCCGTCCCCAAATCTTCACGGAATCATTGTCTGCTGCCACCGGGATCCAGCCGCCCGGAGGCAGTTTGTCCTTGTCCGGATCGACATACGGAGCAATAAGCGGATCGTTTTCCGGCGGGACCCGCAGCGCCTGATCCCAGAGAAAAGTCTTATGTCCCTTCTCGCTTAAATGGGAGATTTTGATCAGGTAATCGCCCGGTTTCAAATCCATCGGGAACAGCAGATCGTAAAACGACAGCGCATTTTCCGGAATCTTCACCTTTTCAGACCTGATGACAGTTTTTCCCGCCGGGTCGCAGAAATCCGCCACGGCATAGCCATCCGTCTTTCCCTGGAACGCCACAAAGAGCTGACGTTCCTTGATTTTCGTATACATGAACTTGACTGCGGCGGGCTGTTTCTTGCGGACACTCAAATCCGTCCGGAAGTAATCTTTGCCGTTTTTCTCGAACACCAGACACACCCGTGTCCAGTCGGCAATATCCTTCAGCCTCAATGAATACC
>JAZUCR010000010.1:0-7236 GCA_045639225.1 Victivallales bacterium | reverse complement strand
CCCAGCACCTGATCCGCGCCCGAATCCCGGATGGCGCCGAACATCCGTTTCAGGTGTTCGCCTTCTTTGCTGAGCCGTCCGTCGCCTCGCCGGATCAGGTGACCATACCACCAGACCGACGGCATTTTCAGACCGCCGATCAGCTGTTCCCAGATCCCGTAGCGGAGACCGTAATCGGTAAAGGAACCGGAAAGATGTTCGCTGGTGGAAAAACTGCGGATCGCATCCAGCGCGAACGGCGTATGGTAATAGGCCGAGCATTTCATATAGGAAAGCGATTCGATCTGGTCGAATCCCTGATACAGCTTGGTCAGCTGCATGCCGGAAACGCCGGTCGTGCCGCCCGTTGCGGCATGGATTTTGGAAGTGATCATCCGGAACAGATCGGTCATGTTGGTGAACATGAACGTGCGGTGTTCGATGAACGAGGCGAATTTTTTCTTTGCATTGCTCTGCCGGAACGTCATCGGCTTGACCTGGTCCCAGGAACCGAAAGAGGTGCCCCAGTTCCGGTTCAGCGCGGCCAGATCGCCCTGATATTTCTTCTGCAGCACTTCCCGGAAAGCCGCCAGGCACCACGGCGACATGCAGAAGTCATGCGGCGTGTTGAAATATGTGCTCAGCGTCATTTCGTCGCTGATGAAACATTTTTTCGCGAAGGACTCTTTCATCTTTTCCGCAATGCGACCGGTCTTGGCCATGACACGGTCCCGGTAGGCCGGATCGCGCAGACACGGCGTGCGGACCGATGGATTCTTGCCTCCCCCTCTGACGTGTTCCAGTCCCAGCAGAATATATTCCATACCGGATTCCTGTGCGGCCGCACTCTCGGCAACCACCTCTTTCAAGTCTTTGGTATAGGCCATCGGCGCCAGATAGACATCAAAACCGCCATCGGCCATTTCCCGATAGAACAGACGGTCACGCCAGGAGGCAACGTGCGGACCCCAGATCAGCGGACGGATCTTGTTTTCCGCCGCCTGGAACGGTTCCTGGAAAACATTTCGGCGGAGCACGGAAATGCGTTTGCCGTCCCGAAGCAGTTCCGCTTCCACACGATATGCGGTTTCCGAAGACGGAATGCTGCGTTTCAGGCTGAACGGCACTTCCCCGTTCTGAACCGTTTTCCGGAACAGCGCCACAGTGCGCCCCGACGCGCCTTCCTGCAGACGCATCGTCAGCTGACCGCTGCCGGGGACGGCGATCTTTCCGGACACGGATTCGTTTTTCGGGAAAATTTTCCGGTCAAGCCGGAGCGAAGCCAGACCGGCTGCCGCCTGCTGACGGAATGCTGCGGCATACCAGTCCAGACTCGATTTGGGGGTTGACAGCAGGAAATGCAGCCGGTGTTCACCGTCCAGCCGGGTCAATTTGTCCGGCAGGGACAAATCCAGAGTCTGTTTTCCCGCCGGCAGCTTGCCCTGCCAGATGACGCCGCAGTCAAGCCGTCCTTCCGGCGTGTCCGCCGTCAGCTGGATCGCGGCATCGGCCAGCGCTTTTCGGCTGGTCAGTTCCAGTTGGATCTTCCCATTTGCCGCTTCCGCACGGACGATCCGGGCTGCGGGAATCTGTCCGGCGGCATAGCGGATCAACTTGTCGTAGAAGGCAAAGTAATATTCCCAGTATGGGAACTCTTCCGGAGCGGGGTTCACATACGGCACGACCGCACGTCCCTCGCGGACCCATTCGGTCCGGTGCGGCATCATGGGGAAACGGACATGGATGACGCGGCCCTTGCCGCGGCGGTATTCCATGATTTTACCGAATACGGGCAGTTTGTCGCGCAGGATCCCCGCGTAAACCGCGGGATCGACTTCCTTGCCGCCGGATTTGGGAATCAGCGAGGTGAACTCATTTTTTTCCGACACGTAAATGAAAGCAGCGCCGGCTTCCACCAGCTTGACGATCTTTTCCACCTGCGCCTTGGGCAGCGCCCGGTCATGATGACCGCAGATCAGCAAGACTTCCGGATTCTGTTTGAGCAGGACGTCCAGCATCTTTTCCGGCTCGGGGATATTCCAGCCGAAATACGGCGTTCCGGCAAACCGGGTCGTATTCGAGGTATCCAGCACGCTCAAGTCATGATTGAGCCGACGGTTCAGTTCGCCCATTTCGTAATTGCCGTGCGCGGGGGAAATCGCCATGATCCGGAGCCGCCGTTCCGGTTTCGGATTGCAGATCAGCGCCGGAGTGTCGAACTGCGTATACATGACATCCAGCTTGCTCACCGGCAGAAAATCCGTCCGCTTCTTTTCTTTCGACGGCTCGCGGTAGTTTTCATAGACAAAGTCCTTCGGAGACACCAGCGTCAGACTGACGGCAAACCGGTATTTGTATTTCGCCAGGGGATCGTCCATCACGGCCAGCAGTTCGGCCTCGGCCTTTCCTTTCGACAGCGGCGGCAGGGCAAACGGTGTGGTGAACCAGTCGGCGACGGCCATTCCGTCCGCGCGCGGACTCTGATAATTGTAGCAGAAATTCAGCACCGGGAACGGCATATTTACCACCACACCGGTCTTCGATCCGGTCACGGCGTAATAATCGCGCTGCACCCGGTAGAAAAACAGATCGCTGTTCTTTCCCGCTTCGGTATCGTAGATGAGACGGTTCGTGACAGGCACCGTGACCGGCTCGATCCAGCGGTCGCTTCTTTTCCCTTCCGGGAACTGCAGGGCATATTTCTTTTCGCCGGAGAAACGGAATCCGAAATTGTTCCGGAACATGCCGACCAGTTCGCGGCTGCCCGGATTGGTCAGTTCATATTCCACTTTCAGCGTGTCCGAATCATTCATCACATAGGTCTTGCGGATCGTCAGCGGATTTCCTTCAGGACTTTCCAGCACGACCCGGACATCCGGTTGTTTCCGGATGGAGACCAGTCGATATTTCTGATCCCGGAAGTCGGCCGTGATTTTGTTGTTGACCGGATTGAACAGAGTGTCGCCGAACAGTCCGCTGCCGCCGGGCAGCCGGTTGATTTCGGTCAATTCACTTTTCGAGCGCAGGTCCGTCAGCTTGCTGATCCGTCCGCCCTGATCCAGCGAGATTTCAACGGTCATCCGGGCATTGGACAGAGTGATCCGGCTGTCGCTCTGTTTCACTTCGGCGGCGATTCCGGATAACACTGCCGCAGCCAGCAGCAGGGCCGACACTTGCTTCATTCCGTTCCAGATTTTCCGGTCGATCCGTCCGGCCGATCCGTTTTTCTCTTTCATGTTTCGCTCCTCTCTCCAATTATTGTAATTTACAGCATTTCAGCGAATTTTCAAAACTGACGATCCATAACACCGTCTTTTTCTTTGTCTGGGCTATTATCCTTTCCCGGACTGCCGATCCGGCGGAATCGAGTTTTTTTGCAGGCGGTTCGGGAAACGAGCTGTTTTTCATCGTCAGGTCGTCCGCTTCGGAAACCTCGGACGCAGTTCAGCTTGTTCGGATCGGTGCGGGGGATGACGCAGCCGCAGCAGAGACCGCCGTGACAGGCGGCATTTTGTGTACAGGCGTCGCCGGAACAGCCGTCTTTTATACCCGGACGGGCCCGAAATGCCGTGATGTCGAAGTAATTCATCATCCCTGCCGGTTTCTGATTAGTTCCATAGCAGTCCGTCGAAGTTCCGATCTCTGCCCCGGAGAGACTTGATTCTTCAGCGGAAAAGAGTTCCCGCTTGATTCATTCACTCATCCGGATATAACCGGAGTCGTAATCATATCCGTGCAGCATGAAATAACGTTTTCTCTTCACTTCACCGAAGCTGGAGGTGTTCTCGCCGTTGAACGGTTTGAGCGTATCGGCAAAAGAATTGGTGGTTACTTGTCCGGCCAGGAATACGGCATTGAATTTGCCGGGATATGTGGGCAGGGCGACCGGGTTATTGGTCGGATTGGTCTGCCGCACTTCTTTTGCACCGTGCCGGTAGGCGAAGTCGTGGTGGGAGATCAGCCGGCGGTGGCAGACCATGTAACTGTCCATGATGACCGGCGTTGCGCTGGGCATCGTGACGGAAGCAAGTTTGCGCATGCGGTCATACTTGGAAGACCGGTCCGAGTAATCTCCGCAAATCAGAAGGTTGATGCCGTAATGGGTATTGTCGAAGTCGCCGGAAACGCCGCTCTCGCCTTTGAACGGGTGCGGCTCGGAGGGACAGCGGAACGGACCGGAGGTTTTGGCCAGATCTAAATGGAGACCGTAGCCTTTGCCGTCGCCCTTGTACCCAGAAAGAATGCCGAACCAGGTCCGGGACGCCAGAGGACTGCCGGGCTGCAGACTGGGCAGGACCCAGTCCTGAAAATCGTTGGCATAGCCAAGAACCCCGACGCCCATCTGTTTCAGGTTGTTGGTACAGGAAATAGTCTGCGCGGTATTCTTCGCATGGTTCAGTGCGGGCAGCAGCATTCCCGCGAGGATCGCAATGATCGCGATCACCACCAGGAGCTCGATTAAGGTGAAAATGCGGACCGCACCGGTCCCGCGGCGGGTTTGACGGTTGTTTCGTTTCATTTCGTTGCCTCCTTTGATTGTTTTATTTGCAGTCTGAATGATCACTCACAGATAGATCGGGTTGCTCCAGGCGTGATGCCCCTGCGCGTCGCAGATATGACACCGGACGAAGTTGACTCCGGTGCGTCTTTCGCTGAGGTCCAACGTGGCGGAATTGATGACGGGCGATTCGCTGCCGGGACCCTGCGGTTCGCTTTTGGCAATGCAGCAGCGTCCGGTCCGGGCCATGAAACAGCAGTCGATCACATTGGAAAACTCCACGGTCAGCGTGTCGTCTTTGATCTCGAATTTGTAGAACTCGGGTCCCTGAGTGGCGTAGAACTCGCCATTGCGCAGCGCGTCCATGACCGATTCCACGGTGCGTTCTTTGGCGCAGATCATGGTCCAGCCGCGGAACAGCGCCGGCGCACTGTGAACATCATCCACCGCGATAACGTTCACTTTCAACCCGTCCAGCAGCAGCTCGTCCCAGGTCTGCACGCTGTAAGCACGGTCGACGTCCCGGCACTGACTGTTGTATACTTCCATAGCGAAATAATTTTTAACGGTTTTGACCACTTCCGAACTGAAATTGCACCAGTAAGGGTGTGCGACCACGGCAAGACCCCCGGCGGCGTTGATGGCATCGATCAGGTCCTGCGCAGACACATCGGGGTTGCCGGGGAAAGCGTATTCGAAATCCAGCGGAACATCCAGCGCCACGATATGCCAGCGCATGAGTCCCGGAGGATTGTTGGGATTGAGTTCGCCTCCCTGTATCATGACCATGCCGTGCGGATCATACGGAGAAGGATCGAGTATCTGGCGATGGTCGGTCAGGGCGAGTACATCATAGTCCCTTTCCGCATAAAGCCGGATCAGTTCCTGCGGATCGAACCGGCCGTCGGATTTCGTCGTGTGGCTGTGAAGATTCGCTTTGAGCGCGAGACGCTGTTCTCCATACCAGTTCATGACTTTCCCGTTTTTATCCATAAACTCTCCTTTTCGCCAAGGGAAATTACACCACGGAATATTTTAATATATTAAATGAGAAATTACAACGGACGGATGAATAAAAAAAACTAAAATCATTCAAACTGTACCCGTTGAACAGTAATCTGTATTTCCGGCAAGTTCATTTTCCCATGCTCTTCCGCTGATTTGCAGCGGGATTGCCATTGTGATTTATGCCTGTGGTTTTCAAACCGCAGGGTAAAGTACAGAGCGGAATCAAACGATACAGATCGGTGAAAAAACCTTCATTTCCCATCCGGACCATTGAATTTTTCCGGCAATTCGGTATATTGTCCCGAAAACACAGGGTCTGTCCATCAAAAAAAGGAGAGCAAAAACATCATGTCCGGCATTCATTCCATACTCGGCAAACGCGCCTTCGAACTGCTGTCTCCCGCGGAGCGGAACTTCTGGAAATCCGAACAGGCCGTTCTGCCCGGTTACTGCGATCTGCCCGATCTGCATCTGGCATCCCAGTGGGACGGTTCCGGCAAACTGGAACAGTATGCCAGATACGGAGTCATGCCGAACGGCCGGGTCACTCCGCACGGTCCGGTGGACGCGAACTGGTTCGGAGCCGCGCTCGGCGGACAGCCCGATGCGGAAAAATCCCTTTACGTTCTGCGCTATTATCTGAAAAAGATTATCGGTCTGATCCGGCGGAATCAGCCCGCGGAGGCCGCACTGTTCGCCGGCACGCTCGCCCATTTCATTCAGGACTGCAGTTCGCCGGGACACATCATCAACAACGTTCTGCTCAACCACCTGTTCCCAGTACAGCATGGAAAACTCTTTCCGCTGCACGGAGTGATCGACGGCTGGCCGTTCGAATCCGGGCGGGTGAAATCGCGTCCGGAACTGCTGGGCCGCACTGCCGACGAGGCGGCATTCCTGCTCAACGAAACGCTGCTGGGGAATGCCGAGATCATGACCGGAGAGCTCATTCCGCTCTGCCAGGCCATTCAGGCCGGGCGGACTTCGACGGCCGGACGCATCATGGACCGGTGGAACCGCGTTTCGACTCTGCTCACCGCCGCGGCATGGCATACGGCACACTCCATTGCCCGCGGGACAATCTCTCCCGCGTCGGCCCGGAAATTCCGGACCCTCGACCTGACCCGGCTGCCGCTGATCCAGGAAAACTCTCAGAAATTCGACCGGGCCAATTACATCCGGGCGGGAATTCCGTTTTACGACTGCATCTATCCCGAATGCGACCCCTGCCGCAGCCGGCTTTCCACCGACCGGATCCCGTTCGAACCGGCGGTCAACACTACCTACGACGGCAAGGGAAATGCCGTTCCGCTGGCGCTGATCTCCAGCGGGAAACGGCTGAGCGGCAACGGCATCGCGGCCGGGTCCTACGGGGTGGCTTCTTTCCGCGTGCCGGGAACCCTTTATTCGGAATTCGACGTGCTGGCCGGAGTCCATCCGGATTCGGAATCGGATACGAAAGTCACTTTCGGCGTCTGGTGCCCCGAACTTGCCGAACCGCTGCTGGCGCACGGCGAAGTCTCGCGGCGGGACGATGCCCTGCATTTCCATTTCCGCCTGCCGGAAAAATGCCGGACTTTAAGTCTGCTTTCCGCCGGCGGCAATTCCCGTCTGTCGGTGGCCTGGCTGAATCCGGTGCTGACAGCACGGTAAAAGTGTTGTCTCCGCTCAGTCCATCGGGGAGTCCGGAAAGATATTCCGGAAAGTTTCGCACAGTTTCCGGATCGACCACGAGGCAGAAGGTCCGTTTT
>JAZUCR010000009.1:0-3206 GCA_045639225.1 Victivallales bacterium | reverse complement strand
TCCCCAGTGAATGAACATGCCGAAACGTGCTTCTTTGAACCAGGAAAGATCGCCGTGAGGATAAACTGCCATGATATGAACCTTTCGATAGGGTTGAAAATTAACTATTTCTGTCAACGACATCGGTCGTTTCCGGATTTTATCACATTTTTCCGAAAAGTCAAGTCCGGAAAGGAAAAAAAGGAAGAATCACCCGGCGGGGAAAAACGAAAAAACCGGAGAAGAGAAGTTGTATTATTGTGATAAACTGTTATATTATTATGTTCCAACTGCGGGAGAAGTTACAATGGCGGAGATAAAATTCAAGAAGAGAGTCTTCGAAGGCCGTGCGTACAGGGAAGAGACCTGGTTCAATATGGGTTCCGCGAAAAGTTCCTCATGCAGACTGCAGCTGATTTATTTTACCGAAGAAGACTGTCTGTATGGGAAAAATATTTTCAAGATCACACCTGGTCTTTACTGGATCTTTCACTTTGTGCCGCAAGCGAAACGGCGTCTGAATGTCCGCGGCGGCATTTCGAAACAGCTTCTGCCGACGGACCTCTGTGTGGAAAAACCGGCCGCCAAAATCCCTCCGAAGGTGAGGAAAGAGGAAATTCTGGAAAACAAGACCTCGATACCGGTCAAAAGATATTATTTCGCCATGGAAAGAAACGTCTACATCGAGCAGATGTTCCACCTGGATGAACAGGAGATAATCCATCTTTCCAATGCCCCGGCCGTGCTGGACTGCATCATGGAAATGGCCGAAAGAGTCCGGAGCGGAACCCGGTGTTCGGCTGAGGAACTTTCCATTCTCCTGTTCCGTTTTCTGACGCTGATTTCCGGCGACCGGCGGGAATACGGCAGTTGCGCGGGCGATTACGAACAGCAGATCGAGACGGTCCGCCGTTTTCCGCAGAATTATCCGACGCTGAAAAGTCTGGAAAACGCCTTCCGGGTCTCCGCCGCAACCCTGCGCAAGATTTTTTACCGGGTCACGGGAAAAAGTCCGATCGACTTCGTGGTCCATGCGCGGTTGAGAAATTCCTGCTGGATGCTGACCAATTCCGAACTGGCCATCCGGGAGATCGCCGTCCTGAACGGTTTTTCCAGTGCGGCTTTCTACACGAAGACTTTCAAGAAAGTGGTCGGTGTTTCGCCCCGGCAGTACCGGCGCGACCGGCAGCTTTATTTTCCCGGCGATCCGATCGGACGGAGAACCCCCAAATAAGAAATTCCGCCTGACGGGGCGGCGCTATGTCCCACGTCCGGAAAACCGGTAATTTTTTTTAGTTTTTTCTCTTGACAAGCATCTTTTCTGCTGGTATATTGAAATCCCTGTTAAGTGAGAAATTCAAACTTGATGGGACACTCAGACAAATGAAAAAGACCGGTTTTGACAATGCTCTGTATCTGAAAGAGCAATCCGCGGAAATCCTCAAGCGGGCGAGCAGATTCGACAACAAACTTTACCTGGAATTCGGCGGGAAACTGGCCTATGACTTTCATGCGGCCCGCATTTTGCCCGGATTCGATCCCAATGTGAAACTGCAGCTGCTGAAGAAACTCAAAAACCAGATCGAAGTGGTGATCTGCATCTATTCCGGCGATATCGAACGCAAGAAGATCCGCGCGGATTTCGGTATCGCCTACGATGCCGATACGCTCCGGATCATCGACAGTCTCCGGAGTTATCAGATCGAAGTCAAATCGGTGGTGGTCACCCGGTATGAAGATCATCCGGCGGTCAACAACTTCATCCACAAGCTCGAACGTCGCGGCATCCGCGTTTACCGTCACAAGGCGATCAAGGGTTATCCTGCCGACGTCGACCTGATCGTCAGCGACCAGGGCTACGGCGCCAACGAATACATCGAAAGCGACAAGCCGATCGTGATCGTGACCGGTCCGGGTCCGAGCAGCGGCAAAATGGCGACCTGCCTTTCGCAGGTCTATCACGAATACAAACGCGGAGTCTCCGCCGGCTATGCCAAGTTCGAGACTTTCCCGGTTTGGAATCTGCCGCTGAACCATCCGGTCAATATCGCCTACGAAGCCGCCACCGCGGATATCGGCGACGTCAACATGGTCGATCCGTTCCATCTGGAACATTACGGCACCATGGCGATCAATTACAACCGCGACATTGCGATCTTCCCGGTGGTCAAGCGCATCTGCGAACGCATCATGGGCAAGGACCAGGTCTATCAGTCACCGACCGATATGGGCGTGAACCGGGTCGGTTTCGCGATCACCGATGATGCGCTGGTGCGCGAGGCCGCGTGTCAGGAAGTGATCCGGCGGAATTTCCGCTACAAATGCGAATACGCGATCGGGGCTGCGGAACGGTCCAGCGTGGACCGGATGAAAGTGCTCATGGACAATCTCGAACTGCATGAAGAGGACCGCAGGGTTGTCAAACCGGCTCGCGAAGCGGCTGCGGAAGCAGCGAAGACCGAAGGGAAGGGCAACGATGGTTTCTTCTGCGGCGCTGCGCTGGAACTGCCGGACGGGACCATTGTCACCGGCAAGAATTCCCCGCTCCTGCATGCCGCGTCCAGCTGCGTTCTGAATGCGGTCAAAGTGCTGGCGGGTCTGCCGGACGATCTGCCGCTGATTTCCCCGGACGTCATCAAATCCGTGGGCCTGCTCAAGAAAAACATCCTGAAAACCAAACGGATCAGTCTGGCTCTGGACGAAACGCTGATCGCGCTGAGCGTAAGCATGGCGAACAATCCGACCGCCAAGCTCGCGATCAATCAGCTGAGCAAACTCAGCGGCTGCGAGATGCATTGTTCCCATATGCCGACGCCCGGCGATGAAGCCGGACTGCGCAAGCTCGGGATCAATCTGACCTGCGATCCGGTTTTCGCCAGCCGCGACCTTTTTGTGGACTGATCGTTTCCCGATTTTACGTAATGCTCCAGTGAAATCAAGCGATTCTGCCGCAGTTGACGGACAGGTCGGACAGGTCGGACAGGTCGGACTGGTCGGACTGGATTGAGCTTCAGGTATTCTCACCCAACTCGACTGATCGGATACCTTTTTACCTGTTTTTTTATTGCTGCGCTTGAATTTTCAACTTTTACGATTGGGGCATTTGTCCTCTAAGTCAAAAAAGACTTGAAAAGCTGGTGTTTTCGCATTACTTTATTGTTCACCACAAACAAAAAAAGAAAGGAAAACACCGTGGGACAAAATACACTGTCAAGCCGCGAAATGCA
>JAZUCR010000008.1:0-4062 GCA_045639225.1 Victivallales bacterium | reverse complement strand
ACGACGACCAGAGCATTTATTCCTGGCGCGGCGCCGTGGTTTCCAATATTCTGGATTTCCCCAAACTTTTCCCCGGCGCGAAGGAGATCAAGCTCGAACAGAATTACCGTTCGACCAATGCGATCCTGCAGACCGCCAACGCGATCATCGCGGAAAACTCCGCCCGCTACGACAAGAATCTGTGGTCGGCGAAAGGGCAGGGTGAACCGGTCCGCGTTTTCCGGGTGGAGGACGGCGATGCGGAAGCCCGTTTCGTGACCGACGTCATGGAACAGATCCTGGCCCGCGAACCGGACCGCTGCTGGTCCGATTTCGCGATCCTCTTCCGTTCCAACCATCTTTCCCGCTCGTTCGAGCAGGAACTGCGGATGCGCGGCGTGAATCCGCGGATCATCGGCGGCCAGGCATTCTTCCAGCGGAAGGAAGTCAAGGACGCCGCCGCGTATTTGAAACTGCTGATCAACAAGCGTGACGACCAGAGTCTGCTGCGGATCATTTCGGTGCCGCCGCGCGGGATCGGCGACAAAGCCATTCTGACTTTGCGCGACCTTCAGCATTCCATGAAGAAGCCGCTGCTGGAGATCCTCGGTTCCAGCGAATATCAGTCGAAAATCAGCAAGCCGGCAGCCGCGGCGGCGTCGGAACTGGCTCAGTGCATTGCCCGCTATGCCGCCGATTTTGCCGAGCCGGGTCAAATCTCCAAACGCGTTCAGGAATATCTGATGGATGTCGGTTATCTCACCGGTCTCCAGAAAATTTACCGGGATATGGAAGAAGCCCAGAAACGGCAGGAGAACGTGGCCGAATTCATCAGCTACATCGGTATCTATGAACGGCGGCAGGATGAACCCTGCAAACTGGCCGATTTCATGGAATCATATTCGCTGATGGACGAGAACGACCGCACCGACGACAGCGACAATGCGGACGGGCCCGTGCTTTCGACGGTCCACGCTTCCAAAGGACTGGAATTCCCCATCGTGTTCATCGTCGGGATGGAGCAGGGACTGTTCCCCCATGAACGGGCCTTGTCGGAAAACGGCGAGGAAGAGGAACGGCGGCTCTTTTATGTGGCCGTGACCCGCGCCCGCGAAGAGCTCTTCATGACCAGTGCCAAAGCCAGATTCAAATACCATGAATTCGTCCGGCAGCTGCCGTCGGCTTTCCTGCGCAGTCTGCCTGACGACTGTGTGGAGAAACCCGATCTGGAGACTTTCGTGGAACCGCCGCCGACCGTGTCCGAGGACGATCTGCGCAATGCTTTCGCGGATATTCTGGCCGATTTGAGAAAATAACCGAACAGGAGTTGAACGGAAAATGAAACCTGAAGAATTCACGCAGCTGCAATACGGCATGTTCATTCATTTCGGGCTGTACAGCAAAATGGCCCGCGGCGAATGGGCGATGAACCGGGAACGGATCGCCCCGGCTGAAATGGAAAAATTCGCCCGGACCTTCCGGCCGGATCATTTCAATACGGATGAACTATGTCAGCTGGCGGTGGACGGCGGCATGAAGTATCTGGTTTTCACCACGATGCATCATGACGGTTTCCGGATGTATGATACCGCTCTTTCGGAGTTCAATTCCGTGAAATACTGCGGGCGGAATTTCGTGCAGGAGATCGTGGATTCCGCCCGGAAACACGGACTGAAGATCGCCTTGTATCACAGCTTGAACAACTGGCACGACCAGCCGGATGCGGTCAGTGCGCTGGAAGACCCGAAGGCCTATCAGATTTTTATTGAAAACACGCTGGCTCGTCTGCGTGAACTGGTGACGAAATTCAACCCCATCGATGTGGTCTGGTATGACGGCTGGTGGCCGTTCAATTCGGAGGGCTGGCAGGCGGAACGCATGAACGCGGAACTGCGCGCGATCCAGCCGGGTCTGATCTTCAACGGACGGAACGGTCTGCCGGGGGATTTCGGCACGCCGGAACAGCATCTTTCCGCACCGTCCCCGTGGCGGCCGTGGGAGGCGTGCGTCACGCTCAATAACCATTGGGGATACCATGCCGCCGACCACGACTGGAAACGTCCGGTCGAAGTCATCAACATGCTGCTGACAACGGGTGCCGGACACGGCAATCTGCTGCTGAATATTGGTCCGCGCGGCGACGGCACCATTCCGGAAGATTCGGTCCGGATCGTCCGCGCCGTCGGCCAATGGCTCCGCGAAGGCGGCCGGGAAGCGATCACGGGCTGCGATCCGTTCAAATTCAGTCCGACGCTGCCGCAGCCGGGCGACCGCGGCGACTGGGATCCGCACGGCCGCATGACGGTTTCAGGCAACAATCTGTTCTATACCCTGAAATACTGGCCGGGCGACAGGCTGACGATAGCCGGGTTCCAGGGCAGGGTGCTGAAAGCTGCTGCGTGTGCGGGGACGGTGGATCTGGATTTCCGCCAGGACGGCGAGATCTTGCAGGTTATGCTCCCCGAAATCCTGCACGATAAACTCGCTCCGGTGATCAAACTGGAATGCGACCGTCCCGCGGCGATCCTGCGGACCGGCGGCATGCGCAATACCGAAGCGCCCCATCCCCGTTACGATCCGGTCCAGCCGGATATCCAGTATTCGTGAGTTTTACTGCTGACTGCTGATCTTTTTCAGCAGGACCAGCATTTTCCAGGGCGAGACCTGAAACGAGAAGATCCGTTTCTCGCCGGATTCGAACATGCGCGGATAATCGGGTGAAGTGAAATCCACCCGTTTGATCCGCTTTTTCACTTTGACCAGACGGTAGGATCCGAGTTTCAGCAGATCCGAACGGCGGAACGCATCCAGCCAGCTGCCGTAAAAGTGATGGATGGTCCGGGTGTTTTCCGTGACCTGCGGTTCGATATGCGGAGAACAGGCGGTGAGGTAATCCCACGGCAGGATCAGGGAACGGTCCATGCCGAATTCGGTCAGCCGGGCATCGAGGATCTTCGGCAGTTCAGTCATTTCGAGCGTGCCGTCTTCCCGGATGAAATGCCGGTCGCGGTAATGATCCAGACAGGCTTTAACCCAGGGTGCATGCGGTTCGGCTCCCATGATGCCGCCTTCGATGCTGCCGTTGCGTTCGAAGCCGAGCAGGAACGGACGGTTCAGCAGTTCGCCGAACGGTTTCAGAACTTCCACATCGCTGTCCAGATAGATTCCGCCGTATTCGTAAAGTGCGTGCAGCCGGATATAATCGGCGGCAAAGGCATATTTGCGGGACTCGAACGCTTCCCTGACCCAGGCCGCCTGTTCCAGTGGAAAACGTTTCCGGTCCCAGAGCATCAGTTCGTAATCCGGCAGATTTTTGCGCCAGGTGCCGATCCATTGCTCGATCTCCGCGGGAAACGGATCATTGCTGAGCCAGCAGTAATGTATGATTTTGGGAATCACGGACCGGAAAATCCTTTCTTTTCGTCAATGGGATGAAAGTATAACTCCGGAAAAATTTTTTTCAAGTGAAAAGATGGATTTTCCGCTTGTTTTTTTCGTTAGCTCTATTATATTGACCCCATCGCAAAAATATATCATGAAAGGAATCAATATGAATCTGAAAAATCTCCTGAAATCGGCCGGTGCGGTCCTGCTGGCGCTGGGATTGAATGCCTGTTCAACTGTGGGAACGAACAACCGGGCCGAAGCGGTGGCGACTTATGTGTCCCGTTCCATTCCGCTGGACGGCAAGCTGGATGACCCCGCCTGGTATAAGACTCCCGCCTATCCGCTGGTCCATGCCGACGAACAGTTCAACCGGTTTCTGCCGGAAATCCAGGAGTTCTTCAAAAACGGCGTGGTGGAACCCGGCAAAGTCCGTCTGCTCTGGAATAACAAATATCTTTATGTCGGGTTGGAATTCACCGATACGGATATTGTGGCGGAAGGCACCGTCGACCAGAAGTTCCTGTATACCAGCGGAGATACGGTGGAAGTGTTCCTGAAACCTGCCGAAAAAACCTGGTATTGGGAATTGTATGCAACTCCGCGCGGAAAAAAGTCTTCGTATTTCTATCCCGGCCGCGGTCTGCTGGGATTGCCCAGCGGGTTCTCCGCAACAAGTCGGATCGTAGCCATGTCGTT
>JAZUCR010000007.1:0-3306 GCA_045639225.1 Victivallales bacterium | reverse complement strand
CATCGTAACGCAACTCCATTCAAATATTGAAGTTCATCTCGATTTCCGGTTCAGCAGAACGGATCGGTCAGGTGGGGCAGCGCGGGATCCTCCCGCAGTTCCGGACGGACCGCCGCATAGAGATCGGGAAGATCGGCGATCCGGAGAAATCCCGGAACGATCAGCGACTGCGGACAAATCGGATTGGGTTCGTCGAACAGCGCCGCATAGGAGGGCAGGGCATTCACCAGAATGGTCCGTTCGATCAGTTCCCCGCCCAGAAACGCCGCCAGCAGCGCGGTCACGCAGGATTGTCCCGCACCGATCAGGGTGATCTTTTCCGCACCGCCCTGCCGCATCAGTTTCAGCGACCCCAGAATTCCCGCCGCAGCCAGTCCCGCGATCGGACGGCCGAGCATCAGCGAACAGGCGGCAAAATGATAGACGTCTCCGTAGACGGCACCGAATTCCCGGCCGTACTGGTCGCAGCCCGCCGGACGCATTTCCCCGATCAGCACCGGATCGAAAGAGACGCCGCACTTCTTCGGAAATTCCTGCTGCCAGACCGTGATTTCCTTCCGGTAGTCCTCGTGCGGGATATAGAGAAAGGTCTCCGGCGGAAACACCGGCTGGGATTTGAGGTCCGAAGAATGCAGCACCCCCAGCGGGATCTCTCCGTCTTCCAGCAGGATCCGGGAAAAGAACGGTTCGGGGACTGCCGGCCGCATGACCCGGTAATACGGAACACCTGCATCAGGCCGGATTTTCAGACATTCTCCGACCCGGGTGCGCAGATCGTCCTGCGCCGGGACCTGCGGTCGGTTCGCTTCGCAGTGCCGCAGTTCTTCCTTCAGCAGTTCGTCCGCTTTTTTCACGCCCGGCAGTTCGAATACGGTCGGGACGGTAAGCGCTTTCAACTGTTCGTCGGGCACGTCAGGCAGCGAAGCTTCATCAACGGCGTTTTCCGACAATCCGGCCAGCTCGAACAGAAATTTACGTCCGGCTTCCCGCTGTTCCGTCCAGAGTCCGTGAGCGTTCGGACCGATGAAGATGCTGACCCGTTCCGGACAGCCCAGCAGACTGTATATCTTTTTCAGTTCCGCATAGACTTCACGCGTGCCCCGAAGATCGAAAGCGTCGTCGGCTTCACCCGAAATATGGATCGGACGCGGAGCGGCGGCGATCAGCAGATCGCCCATTTCCAGCCCGGCTTCGGAAAGTCCAGGCGGCACCTGTTCTGCATCGATCGGAAGTTCGTTTTCCACATTGTGTTTCCAGCTGGTGATGTAGCAGCTCGGCATTGCGCCGGCCAGACGGTCTTCGCAGGCATTGAGCAGTGTTGTCATGGTGCCGCCGCCGGAACAGCCGGCCACATAAACCCGGGCGGGATCGACTTCCGGACGCGACAGCAGATAATCCAGTCCGGCCATCGCATCCCGGACCCGCCAGTCTCCGAACCAGGAACCGCAGGCGATCAGGCGTTTGCCGATCAGATTGTGTCCCCGGACATTCTGACTGAGCCGTTGTTCTGGAATCCGGAAACGTTCGCCCTGATCCAGCGGATCGATGGTCAGCACGGCCATGCCCCCGGCCGCCAATGAAAGATTCAGCAGCTTTCCCCGGGGATTGATCTTTCCCGTGATATTGTGTCCGCAGAGATGCAGTACGGCGGGAATCTTCCCTTTGATCCGTGCGGGCCGGAAAAAGTTGCCCGTTACCGGATAATCCGGCAGCGAATCGAACAGCACATTGTCCACGAGCAGATCCCCCGCCTCGAAAGTGCGGGTAATCCGCGGATTCAGCGGTCCGCGTTCGAGCCGCGCGGACGGAAAAACTGCCCGGACTGCGGTTCGGACCTGCGCAATGTAGCGTTCTGCGTCCTCACGGGTCTTGAGCGCGTCGATTCGGGCCGCGCGTTCCGCCGCGATCCGGCGGAACTGCCGGACGTAATATTCGTTGATCAGATTGCCGCATAGATTGTTTTCCATTTCAGCTCCGTTCCTTCCGCTTGTTCAGCTTGAATCTTTCAGGGAGATATTATAACCGTCCCGCCGGAAAAAAGCAATTGCCGAAACCGGGAAAATCCAATAAAATTTTCGATCTGTATTGTCCATCGGCCATCCTGTATCCGTTTTCTGAAATCCGATCCGGAACTGCCGCAGGAGCGGGGGTGTCGGTTTCGAAAGCGGACCGCCATTTTTCCCTTATACAATCTGCGTTCCGACGAGCAAATTTCGTCTGTGATTATTTTTGGTTTTTTTGTGATATTGTCAAGATTTTTCTGCTTGACAAATGAATAGATAACAAGTATATTGAAGACAGAAATAGTCCAGGTCAGATCGACATGCGGAATTTTATACCCCCAAAAGACTTACTGACGGGACTTTCCCGATAATACGAGGGGCGGTTTTATGAATCGGATCCGGTTTTTTTTACCGGAAAAGAGGGCAGGACAGATGATCTCGAAAAAAAATCTTTTAAGCGGATTTCTGTTTTTCCTTTGTCTGCTGTGCTTTTGCAGAGAAAGTTTCAATGCCGTCTCCGACGAAGATGCGGGGCGGCTCTTGTATTGGTCCGGGCAGGGGAGAAATGCTATTCTGGTCTTTCAGAAACGCGTTCCCGGCACCAATGATTTGCCCAAGTGGCAGTGTAATTTCTTCCGGGACAATGGCAAAATCTCAGTTTATCCCAATGACTGTCATTTACTGAACTATACGGAGTCCGAACTGACGCCGGAGATCGTGGCAATGGAGCTGGCATACAGAACTTACCTGAACTCCAGCAGTGAACAGGCTCAAAGTTACCGGCTGATCGCGAAAAAAATGAATTCCCCCGTCACGAATAAATTGCTCTTTTTTTATAACGACCTGAACGCACATTACCGTTCCGCTCTTCGCGCTCTCTCCGAGTATAAAACTGCCTTAAGAAAGAAAACAACTACCCGAAAGCAGCAATCCGGCCCGGTTTTCCGGCAATCCTGTCCGTACAACAATTCATCAAATACCCAAAGTACCATTGCCAATCTGCTCGAAGAAAGTCTGCAGGATTCTCTGAAAAGTGCTGTCGCGGTCAAACGTATTCAAGATGAATGCGATACGGAAAACAATTGCTTTCTGGCGTTCTGTATGTATCTCAAGTACCGGAGCGTAATATATCGGATTTGGCGCCTGGTTCCCAATGCGGACATCCACAGAAATCCCATAAAAATATAAAAAATCCCCTGCTGAAAGCATTTTTCTGCGTGGAGGAATACCGTTTTGAAAAAGCGTTTTTGTCAGATTTTGCTTTTTCGGTTCAAATGTTGCCAAAATCAAATTGCATCTGAAT
>JAZUCR010000006.1:0-2256 GCA_045639225.1 Victivallales bacterium | reverse complement strand
TTGCGGTCCACAAATGCCCTCAATGCGCTCGGGATCAAAACACTTACACTCATCATTCGTCCTCCTTATGTTTATGGTTCGATTTCCAACTCTTCACTGTCGAATGCCTCGCGGCTCAGGCGCAGCTGCCAGCTCGTCATCAGCTCCGGACGGCCCTGGGCCACGCGAAGAATGATATACGAGTAAAACGGCAGCGCATGGTCCCGGTCGTAGTCCGATGGCTGAGCGGGGTGGTCCGGATGCGAATGGTAGAACCCGACGATCTCAAGTCCGAGCTTCCGCGCTTCCAGTTCCGCCTGCATCATATCCTCCGCCGTGATGAGAAAGCGGTGATACTGTTCGCCGCTTTCGCGGGCGTTGTCGATGGGTTTCAGCGCTTTCACGATATGACCGCCGTCCGCTTCGCACCCGAAGAGGATGCCGCAGCATTCGTTGGGATACGCTTCCGCGCCAGCCTTCCGGATCTCCGCTTCGATTTTTCCTGTCAGTTTCAGCATGACTTAACCCTCCCAGAATTCGCCGGAAAGATACCGGTTCCCGTTGTCGCAGAGGATCGTGACCACCACGGACCCTTTCGGCAGAGTCCTGGCGAGTTTCAGCGCCGCCGTCACGTTCGCCCCGGAACTGATGCCGACCAGCACCGCTTCCTCCCGGACCAGCCGCCGGGTCATGGCATACGCTTCATCGGTCGAGACCTCCAGCTTGATGTCGGCGATGGATTCGTCGAAAAACCCCGGATGGATGGTCGAGGCCATGTGCTTCATCCCTTCCAGACCGTGGAACGGCGAATCCGGCTGCATCAGGACCGACTTTATTTCCGGGTTCAGATGCTTCAGCCCCCGGCTCGTCCCCATGAACGTGCCCGAGGTGCCGGTGCCCGCCACGAAATGAGTCACGCGATGATCGGTCTGTTCCCAGATCTCCACCGCCGTCCCCTCGAAGTGGGCCTTCCAGTTGGCGTCGTTGTTGTACTGGTCGGGGTAAAAATACTTTTCCGGATGTTCGGCCACCAGTCTCCGGCACTCGTTGTAAGCGCCGTCCGAACTTTCCAGCGGGTCGGTTTCGATGATCTCCGCGCCGTAAAGACGCATCAGTTTCTTGCGCTCCTCCGTGGCATTGGCGGGGAGACACAGCGCCACCTTGTAGCCCAGCGCGGCTCCCAGCGCGGCATAGGCGATCCCCGTATTGCCGCTGGTCGCATCGATGATGGTCTTGTCGTGCGTCAGCAGACCGCGGGCGATCCCGTCCAGGATCATCGCCTTTGCCGCCCGGTCCTTCACCGAACCGGTGGGATTGAAATATTCCGCTTTCGCATACAGTTCCACGCCGTCCAGCTCCCGGCTGATCGCGGGCAGTTTCAAGAGCGGCGTCCCGCCTACCGTTTCGAATACCGTCTTTTCCGACTTCATCATGCACCTGCTTTCGTCAAACACTACCATTATAGTAATGTATCTGCTTAATAAAAAACGGAACGTTGTTTGCTCTGTTTGAGGTTAATATACACTCGGTTGATGCATTTGTCAAGTAGAAACACGATAAAAATAGTAGATTTTTTGAAAATTTTTTGATCTGACCTCGTTTTTCCGCTTTCTTATCCCATTTTTCCCCTTGAGGCGATCCGTTCCAGAAACCACGCCAGGACCCGGTGATCGGCAAGCAGTTCCGGGTGATAGGCGAGCGCCAGCTGATTCCCCTGCGTTACCGCGGTCGGTTTCCCGTCGAATTCGGAAAGGACTGTCACACCGGGTCCGACCCGCTCGATGGAGGGGGCGCGGATGAATGACATCGGTACGCGCCCCAAGGTTGCGAAATCGCCCTCCGTGTGAAAACTGCCCAGCTGACGGCCGTAGGCGTTCCTGCGGACCGTCACATCCAGCGTCCGGAAGTATGCGGCGGAATCGTTTTCGATGCGGTCCGCCAGCAGGATCAGCCCCGCGCAGGTGGCAAAGACCGGCAATCCCGCCCGGATTCGAGCCTGAAGTTCCGTGAACAGTTCCAGTTCCCGGAGCAGTTTCCCGATCACGGTGCTTTCTCCGCCGGGGATCACCAGCGCGTCGAAACTCTTTTCCAGATCAGCGCGCTGGCGGATCTCCATGACCTCGGACCCGCACTGCCGCAGGGCGTTTCCGTGTTCGGCGAAATCGCCCTGCAAGGCAAGAACAGCAATGCGGTGCGTCATTTGCCGCGCTCTTCCATGATGAGCTTGATCTCGTCGGCGTTGATCCCGACCATCGCTTCGCCGGGACCCCTTGAAAG
>JAZUCR010000005.1:0-20361 GCA_045639225.1 Victivallales bacterium | reverse complement strand
ATGATATTGACCCCAGGCGCAGACATAGACCGGGAAGTAGAACAGGCCCGGCGCCCGCGGTTCGGGAACGATCTCTTCATACCGCATCGGGGGCAGATCGGGTTCGTGCAGCACCCGGCTGTCTTCCACCAGCCGGACCGGGGTCCAGTTCCCGCCTTCCCCCGCAAGGATCTTCGAATCGAAGACGGAACTGACTTTCACTCGGGGAAAAGCGCCCCAGTCGGGAAACGGGATCTCGAACCCAATGCCTCCGGCAACCTGACAATCCCAGTTCCGGAGCAGACCGGACGGATCATCGATCCAGAATCCGTGCCGGATTGTCATCTGGGCATAAGCACACCGCCTTTTTCTGACATCAGGATCCAGACAGATCACCCGCGCGGTCAGCACGTGTTTCCCCGCGCTGACGGATATGCGGCCATTTTGATAATACCAGTATTCCGGAGCTCCGCGTTCCGGACCGTCGGAGATCCTTTCGCCGTCGAGAAAAAGCTGCGCACGGTTGTCCGCACTGTAGCGGAAAGCGAGGGTCGAGGCGGACTCCGCCGTGAAAACGCAGCGGTAGACCGCGATATAAGTCCCATCCGGAACCTTCTCCGGGATCATCCATTCATTCATCGAAAACTCCTGGCAGAATCAAAAATCGACCCAGGGATTTTCGATCGGGATATCGGCGGAGATGCGGACTGGCCGGTCTTCCTGATCGACGACTTCCAGATGCACGTTGAATTTTACTGCCAGTTCCGGGAGATCGACGGGCGAAGAGACCCGGAACGCACCTTTGGCAGGGAGACGGACGTTCTGCGTCGCGACAACCTTTATATCCTTGCCGCTGTGCAGGTAAAATTTGACTTTGCCGGTAAACTCTTTCGCGGAGGAATTGCGCAGGGCGGCGCTGATGATGACCCCGTTTCCTTTTTTATCGCTGTTCAGGGAGGCAAAGAGGACCTGGCGGTAGGGATCGATCACTTCCGCCGGGATCGAGACCACGACCACGGGCGACTGCGTGACCACAGTCTTTCCGGTGGTCTGGCTGCGGCGGGAAAATTTGAATGCCCAGTTGACACCCGGCTGGAAAGTCGTGTTCTTCTTGCTGTTCTTCCGGAAATCGAAGGTCTCCAGCGAGGCAAACGGGAAGAACCATTCCGCCTGCCAGCCGTCATCCTTCAGGGTGATGGAATGCCGGACCGCCGTATTCGGGCGTGAAACCGCCAGGAAGGCCCGGAAAAAATAATTCCCGGGATTCGCCATGATCCGATAGGCAGGATAAGCGACCACCTTGCTTTTGGCACCGGAATGCGGCGAAAGATAGCAGTCCAGAGTCTCCCCTTTATAGAAATCCCAGCGGAATTTATTGGACTTGTAATATTCCCGGACGTATTTCATATTCGATTCGGCACAGTCCCAGTTGACCTGCATGCCGTCTTTCCGAAGCGTGATTTTCACATCCGTGCGGTCATCGACCTTGACCGACTGCGATTCCCCGACCGCCAGCGCGGCCAGGACCGTCAGCAACAAAGCATTAAGCATTTTTTCTTACTCCAGGATCAATTTTCCGAAAAACTCGGGGACGCCGTAGGAAACACTGAACGTGGGGCTCCAGGCGACTCCGGCCTGAGCAATGCCGCGGACAAAATTGCCGTACCGGATGTTTTTCAGCGGCAGAGCGGCCAGCGGGATGGTCACATCGACCGTCCAATCCTGTCCTTTCACTGCGGATTTCACCTTGATCTCCCGGATTTTTATCCATTGTCCGGATCCCTTTTTATGAAGGACCTCGAATCTGCCGGACGGCGCAATCATCAGCTGCAGATACTGGTCTTTGTTTTCATCGGCGAAGAAGATCTCCCAGTCATCGCCCTGATAAGGCTGCTGGCCTTCCTTCAGTTTTCCGAGGAAATCTTTTTCCGTCAAACGAAGATGGAGATTCTTCCTGTCGTATCTGCCTTGAGCAGTGATCTTTTTTCCAGTCGGGACGCCGCTCATTTCACGTTCCAGTTTGATCGTCGACCACTCCGGTCCGATCTTCCACTGGGGTCTCGGCCCGTTTTTCAGAGCGGCGATTTCCTCGGCCCGTTTGAATTTTTCATATTCATTTTTCAGACGAATGAGTTCGACCGGCCAGACTGCGGGTTTTTTCCTCAATTTGACCTGTTCTTTTGCGTTGTCATAATAACGTTTTGCCAGGACATCGCGGGCGATCGCGGGCTTGATCTTGTCATAGAGATTCAGCAGGCTGAGGTCGACCGGGATCCGTTCGCGATGCACGTTTTTCAGCGCCATGCTGCCGGGCTCGCATTTCGCTTCCGCGCGGTTGAAGATATCTTCCGCCCGGCGGTAAAATTCGGCATCCAGCCAGACCCGGTCCGGCGTATTGTAATGAAATTTCTTCGGAATGAATACGGCGGTGTTCTGTCCCTTCTGCCGTTCGATCATATAGTCGAAAAATTCCTTGATCTCGGCGGCTGCCGGACCGTAATATCCCTTCATGAATTCATCGATGAGCTTCGTATCGTCCTGACTCAGATCATCCATCAGTTTGTAGCCCAGCCACGCCTTCAGAACGAAAAAGCTGGCGGTGTCGGGCGCTTCCGATTCGATCCGCATGGTGCGGGCACGGTTCCGATAGTAGAAAGACAGGTCTTTTTTGATCTGATGGACATTGTGATAAGGTGCCGGATAAGTATCCCAGTAGAAGATCCAGTAATCCCAGATGCCGATCATCGAGGCGGCTTTGCCCCAGGCGGTGATATGATCGCGGAACGGCACGGTGTCATCCGATTCGACCGGGGAATAATAGTTGCCGATCGTATGCATGATCTCGACGCACACATTCGGCGCGGCCTTGATCCCAATCGGCGGATCCAATGCAAAACTGTAGGCGGCAGTCTGGATCAGGATCTCCGGATGATCCTTCGCTATGTCGTTCGCCACCTGGTTGATGAACCACAGCAGCAGTCCGGACTGTCCATGTTTCTCCACGATCGCCTGGCATTTGTCGCAGCAGCAGTAATAGCTGGTGCAGTCGTTCTGGGTGATGTTGTAGAGATAGGGAAACGGGATTTTGTATTTGGCGCAGAATTTACGGTCCTGGGCGATGAATTCACGGAGTTTCTTTTTGAACAGTTCCACCGCTTCCGGCTGGGTCATGCAGAAATTCGGTCCGGAATTGCCGCGCAGCGCCTGACGGCGGCCGTTCGGACCCTTGGCCAGCAGATAAAGCTTGTCTTTCGGCCAGTCTTTGCAGTAGTTATAGAACGAATGGATCGCCCGCGGCCGTCCGTAAACCGGATTCGCGATCCGGTGATGCGTGGCTTTCAGGCTCAATCCGATGTTCGGATCCCCCTGGATCCAGCTGCCGGTCGAGCATTGTATCGACCGGTATTCGAACGACGGTTTGCGCCGGATATCCAGTTCCGGGATGACCAGTTCCGGCTTTTTCGGGATGATCCGGTTGAACCGGTCGAACCAGCGGCAGCCGCAGACTTTTTCCAGAAATTCATAGACGGCAAACCCGGTTCCGATCCGGCTGCTTCCGACCAGGAACAGATCTTTTCCGATGGTCTTCACGACCATTTCCTCCAGGCCGGCATTGGGGCCGAAGGAGATTTTTTCCTTCGCCATTCTGGTCGCTCCGACCGAGATCACGGCTTTGCCCCGCCGCGGCCAGGATTCCTTCAGCACGGGCAGCTTGACTCCGGTCATCGTCTGGAGATGTTTCTGAAGATCCATGCCGTTCAGCGTATCGTTCCGGTCCGCTCCGTCCGGGATCACGATCACATATCCGCTTTTATTCCCGTCCGCAATGGTCAGATCGGCACAAAGCGGGAATGCAGCCGCCAGCCCCATCATCAAGAACATTTTAATCATCATTTCACCTGATCATTGACCTGATTGTCCGTCAATTTATTATACGAGCGGGCGCCGCCGTCGCCCATCATGCCTGATATTCGCCCGTTGTGGCGGTACTGGATCCGGTAACCGCTCGTCGGATCGACGGAATGGAACACGACCTGAACGGCATCGGCCAGAATGATCTTGCGCGAAGGTGTGCGGAGATCATCCAGCCGGAATCCTGTGGCGCTGGTGGTCAGATTCCCCGTTTTGAGGCTTCGATGATAAAAGGCCGCCCCGTAATCAGCGGATTCGGGCACATAAGCATTGCTCCATCCTTTCAGCTGTGCGTTGCCGTAGACCGAACTCGGGCAGAGCAGCAGTTTGCTGACCTTGAGAGAACCCACGGTCTTATAAGTTTCATAATTCTTCAGGTCTTTGTTTCGTCCGTTGATATAATGGTTTGAGGAGAGAGCCCCTACCCAGCTGTACGGACTGTTTCCGGCCGAATACAGGTTGAACGGACCCGGCAGCCACATCCGGTTGGCATCCACGTATTGCATGATTATGGTGCCGAACTGTTTCATGTTGCCGAGGCAGGAAATCGCTTTGGCACGGTTTTTGGCTGCATTCAATGCCGGCAGCAGAAGTCCTGCCAGAATGGCGATGATCGCGATCACGACGAGGAGCTCTATCAAGGTAAAGCCCCGTCCTTTTTTCGGTTGTGTGGTTCTTTTGTTCATTTTTTCTCCTTTTGATTTTTTATTTGAAATGAAAAATAACTGTGAATAAGAGCGTTTGATCTCGATCTCAGTTCGGATCCTTCTGGTTTTTGCAAGTGCTGCCGCGGACCAGCAGCAGCGGATCGGCAAGATGGGCTTGTTCCGGATGTCTTCCCAGCAGCAGATCCTGAATGATCCGGAAAAGACATTCTGCGGTATCGGGCGCATTTTCCGACAAGGTGGTCAGCTGGGGAGTCAGGGCCTGGCTGAAGATCTCATTGTCGAATCCGATCACCGCCAGGTCATCGGGTATTTTCAGATGATGTTCCGCCGCGTAGCAGTAAACGCCCAGCGCCAGCATGTCGCGCACGGCAAATACCGCAGTGATGGCCGGATCCTGTTTCATCAATTCGCCCATGCATGAAAAACAGCCCGGACACGAAGGTTCCAGTCCGGGGACCTCGACCATGCTCAAACGGATTTCCGGATGTTTCCGGGCATATTCCAGGGCGCCGTCATACCGCTGCCGGAAACAGGCCCGCGGATATTGCAGCTGCGTCGCCAGCACCCCGATATGGGTATGACCGCGGTCTTCCGCCAGATGACGCAATGCCTCATAGCCCGCTTTGTTGCCGTTGGATATCACATAAGGAAACCGGTTCGACGGCTGATTCAGCCGCACGACCGCACAATCCGGGAAACGGTTCAGCAGCATTTCTTCCATCATCAGAGAATTGTTGTTGACGGTCACCGCGCAATCCGGATGAAAAATACATTCCTGAACTTGGTTTCCCGATAAAAACAAATGGACACACATATTGCAGCCATTCAACGCATCGGTCAGCAGTTCCAGCGTTTTGGCAAAAAAAGGCGTGGCGATCGTGGAAAGATCGGCCAGGATCACCACGTTTTTATGAAAATAAAGATTGCCCGCCGCTTTCGGATTGATCCGGACGCAGCGGCCGTGTTCACCGCTCACCAGATCCCAGTCCCGAAGCTGAGACAGGATCCGCTTGACCGTCGCCGGGCACACATCGAACTGTTCGGACAGCCGCGCGATCGAAGGAAGTGTATCGGTATACGTCCCGTTCTTGATCCCCTCGGCGATCCGTTCCGCAATGACCATGTATTCCTGCGCCATGACTTCCGTTCCTCTTTGATAACTTGGCTAGCCATGTTTAAATATACACAAAAAAACAACTTTGTCAAGAGGCTGAAAGAAGAAAATACTTAAAAATATCTAATACAGACAGCGAATTGAATCCGGCGGTTGACACTTTACCGGAAAGTAAAAACCAGACGGCATTCGCCTTCGGCCCCGGACCGGGTCGTCACATCAATCCGGTTGACGGTTTTCCCCCAGTGGACATTCTGGGTGGAATCCTCCAGCGCGATCCGTTCCACGGCTGCGGCACAGTTTTCCATCCGGAACGGGACGCCGGCGATCCGCCAATCCGCCCCGCGGTGAACGACGGGCGAACAGGTATAGAACGGGATGCGGATCGTGTTGCCGGAACGCTTTTTCAGTTTCCAGCTGTCGCAGATCTCCAGAGTTTTGGCTTTCCGGTTCCAGATCACGCGCCGGAAACAGGATTCGACTCCCGCCTTTTCCGGATAAACCGCAGTAAGATCCGCCCGGCATTCCACCCCGTCCGCGGTTTCCGACAGGGTCAGCGTATCCGGTTCGACCACCGGACCGTCCACCTGGCGGATCCCGTTGAATTGCGGCACATTGTGTCCTTCGGCGTTGATCCGCCAGTTTTCGAAACGGTGCTCGCCGAAAGTTTCCCGGCGGTATTCGGTGGAGCCCAGGTCGATCAGCAGCGGCTTGTCCCGGTAGATCAGAATGACCTGCCCGACATCGCTGTGATAGTGCGGGACTGCGCCGCCGCGTTTGAACGCCAGGGAAACCCCCGCTTCTTTCAGGAACATCAGCTGGGTAGCCGGATAGAACGAAAGGGATTTCTGCCGGAGCACCGGTCCGCGGGCGGGAACCCAGCAGAAACAGGCCAGTGCGCCGAACAAATCGCGCAGCAGGGTCTGGACCGGGAAGTTCCGTGCCGCGGCAACCCCCTGGGCAATCAGCATTTCGCTGCCGACGCGTTCACCGAACCGGCAGCAGATCCACGGCGGGACCTGCCAGGCACAGATCCGGGTTTGACGTTCTTTCCCGGTCGCCGGCGGCAGGGAGATCCGCGGCGGACAGTCGCCGAACGCCGCATAGAAAGAGGGCGACAGGCAGGCGTCAACGATGTATTCCGCCATCGGCTTGATCTTCGGACTGTCGTTCCAGGTGCGGAGCTGTTCCAGATAATGCAGCAGCATGCCGGGCGATTTTGCCCAGTAGGTCGGGCCCTCGATCCCGCCGCCGTCCACTGGATATTTTTCAATGAAATTGTCGATCCCCTCCTGCACCACGGCGACCGCCTGCCGGAGTTTCTGCGGCCGGTCGCGCAGCACGCACAGCGCCGTGCTCAGACAGTTATTGCAGCACCACGGCGTCCAGTTGCTTTTCCCGCCCAGCCAGAAATAGGGGAACGGTTTCTGCAGGATCGGATCGATCACCCGCCGTTCCATATTTTCCCGGACAATCCGGACCAGATTCGGAGAAATGGCCGCCAGTTCGTTCTCCAGCAGATTCAGCGTCTGCGCCAGCGTCATGCCGGTCTCGGCGGCAAAAAGATCGACTATATCGGCCGGAGGTTCCGGCAGAGGATCCTTTTCCATGTGGCAATGCGCCGGCAGACACCAGGTATGTTCCGAGGTGATCTCCCACAGATAATCCACGATTTTGTCCAGGTATTTCCCCTGATATTCGAAGACTTCGGCCAAAACCAGCGCCGCAAGATCGGAACGGCGGTTGAAATAGCAGATCTCGTAGTGCCTCCGGTTGCCGTTGCGGATGAATTCCATGAACAGCGTCGCGGGCACAGCCGGCACCGGTTCTTTCAGCAGCCGGTCCGCCATCCGGATCACTTCGCGCGCCATTTTCCGGTTGCGCGGGATCTGCAGGACGGACTGCCAGGCTTTCCGGTCGGAGGCCGACGGGAAAAGCGGGGTAGTGTCGATTTTTGTCGGAACGGCGGTTCGGCTTTGAGTTTTCATCGAAGATCTCCAGGTCAGCTTTTTTTATCAGGGAAACTGGTCTGCGGCGGCAGACAGCCCAGCGAATCGAAATCCCGGTTGAATTTTTCCGCCAGCGCCCGCCAGCGTCCTTCCATATCGTCCAGATACAGCCACGGTTTCCAGCCGAGATCCAGGTAAGTCTTCACCGCGGCCAGACGGAAATCGTCGGTCAGCAGGGAAAAAGCGCGGTATCCGGCCTCATACAGCCGGTGCATGGCGGCCACACTCACCGAACGTCCCAGATGATGACCCCGCAGATCGGGATGGGTCATCACCCAGCCCAGCACGCCGAGCTGGGCAAATGCCGGCACGTCGGTCGTTTCCGCCGTCGCCGAAGCGGCAAAACGTCCGGTGGAAATCTCCTCGATCAGAAACATGGCATCCGGCAGCACCTTGCTCCGGAATTTCTGCAGATAATCCGGTTCCCAGGCGGGAAATCCGACCGAGACCCGCAGTTCGTTATAAAGTTCAAGTTCGGAATCGGCGATCGTTCGAAGGCGGAATCCTTTGGCCACGGTCAGTTCCGGCAGCGGAGTCGTTTCCGCGTTGAAGATCATTTTCAATTGGGGCATTTTGCGATCCTCCAGCAATTGTTATTTCCCATATTATACCGCCTGATTTTCCATTTGTCAAGCCGGTTTGAATGCTGCAAAGCGACCGATGGATCATCATTCCCGTCAGAACTCGAATTCGTCCCCGTCTTTGGCGACAAACATCGGATAATCGAACTCTTTGGAAAATTCCGGAAAAACAGCTTCATTTTTGCCTGCTGCATGACCTGAAACCTATTTTTCCAGCATGAATTCCCGAAAACGTTCGATGTCGTTCGGAGTAAACCCGGTCGACAGAACCAAATTTTCCACTTTTTCCTGGATCGTATTACCGGGGTAGCGGTTGACCACGGTAATGAGGGGAAAGAACCTCGAATGATTGAACCCGACTTTGGGATTCCAGAAAGCGGAGATCTCCCAATCCAGAAAAAGTTCCTCCTCAGAGACTCCAAGCAAAGCATTCAGGATAAACGCCAGCGTTCCTGTCCGGTCCTGTCCTCCGATACAATGGAAGTCGATCGGGTAATTCTTCGGATCGAGGAAGATTTTGAATACATCGCGGAACACATCCTTCCCCATTTGGTGAAACAGACCCGCATATGCCCAGAAAGTATAACGTCGCCACTTGACCGGCGGTCCCGCGGGGGAACCCGTCATGCCGTAACATTCCTTTTCACCTCGCAGATCAATGTCGTTTTTCCAGCCCAGGTCGCAGACTACATAGCGTTTTGTTTCTTCCGTAAGCAGCACTTTCCCCTCGGTTTGCCGGGGTGCATATGGCAACATGGCATTGGCCGCCAGACCGGCCAGCATAATTGTGCTTTCAAGCACGCGGGTGCGTTCCGCCGGCGGTTCCAGCTGCCGGCAGTGAAAATGTCGCCACAACGCATTGCTGCGTACCGCGGCCACAAGCCGGTTTTTTCCCTTCCGGACAGATATTTCCAAAAAGTATTCGGTTCTCCTCCCGGGACCGGTCTCCAAAGTGTCGAATATGGGTTTCCCGTTCAGCATGACATAGGTCCTGTGCCCGCCGATTTCCAGCTGGATCATGCCATCTGCATCGGAGTCGAATTCCTGAACGAAAAACATCCAGCCGTCGTCGATCGGAGGAAATGCGATCATATAATTCTCGTTCGCGGAAACTCGATAGGCTTCCGCACCGGCAATACGGACCGGTTTTGATTTTACGGAAGCAGCCAGTTCTCTGGCCTGTTCATCAGTCAGCCATACGTCCGGCTGACAGACCAGCCAGTCACGGCCGATCAGCTTTTTTGGCAGATATGCAACGGTTTTATTCTCTTTGATCTGTTTTTGGCAGTCATCGATGATTTTCATGTAAGACTGATATTTTTTCATCAAGTCGGGTCTGTTTCGGAAAGCATTTTCGGGTTTGTCCTTGTCGGCGGAAGAATTGTCATTCAAGCCGCCGGAACGGTAAATCAACCCCTGTTTGACCCTGCGTCCGTTCCTGCCGATGCGTCCGCCGAGGTCGCGGACATTCCAGACCGTTTCGATCCGCAGCAGTCTGGGGGCGATGGCTTCGGTGGTGAATTCTCCCACGGGCGAGGCGTTTCCGTCAAGTTCGGCAACGCGCCAGTAATACTTCCGGGCGATCTTGAAATTATCCAGGGAAAGGGAATGGGATTTCACGGTAAAAACCACCGCATCGGAGAACCGGGGTGACTCGGATATGAAGACTCTGTGGGGGTGCTCGGCGGTATTGCCGCAAGTCCATTGCAGTTTGACCGTCAACGGGTAAAATCCCCCCTGCCGCAGTTTCTTCCGCTGTTCTTCGGAAACGAAGAACTTGATACGTTCTTCCCGGGGCATTTTCAAGTAAGCTTTCTGCGTCGGATTGAGCGTCGGCACGACGGCGCCGGGGCGCGGTGAAACCAAAGTGATTTTTCCAGGTTTTAAGTCGGCTGCATCGTTTGATATCTGCCGGGACGCAGTCTGGCCGTCTGACACCCTGAGATAACGCGGCGCTTCCGCTCCCAGATCCAGCAGGACAAAAGCCAACAGGATCCAAACCGTTTTTTTCCAGAAACACTTCATTTTCATTTCCTCATTATTTAGAATTCGAATTCGTCACCGTCTTTGGCGACCGCCGCCGGATAATTCAGCTGCTTGGCCAGTTCGGGGAAAGATTCTTCGTTTTTCTTTGCAACATGATTGAAAATCAGTTTCCCGGGACGGATTCCCGCCAGAAGATCCCGGCATTTTTCCGAATCGAAATGCGTGAATTCGCACAATACCAGATCGGCATCCTTCGCCGTCTCCACGGGGAAATCGGAAAAATCTTCGGACAGATCGCCGGTGCAAAGCAGTTTCTTCCCCTCGAATTCCATCAGAAAACAGTAAGAGGGCAGATACTGTCCCTTCCATTCGAAATGCCGGTTCGGAATCGCCGTGACTTTC
Organism: Victivallales bacterium; assembly: GCA_045639225.1. Classification (GTDB taxonomy): domain Bacteria; phylum Verrucomicrobiota; class Lentisphaeria; order Victivallales; family UBA1829; genus SIG94. Next base: position 9,710 of record JAZUCR010000005.1, on the reverse strand, counting down.
AGGAACCCGTCATCGTAGAATACCCCTGGTTGGATCACCCGGTATTTGATCCGATCCCGCTGGGTCCCGCGGAACTGGATCGCCATCAGCCGGTCGAAGGCTTCGGGCGCATCCGGATCCGGCAGCCAGACTTCCGGCCAGAACCCGCGCCAGTGAGGGGCAAGGTTGTACGGTCCATACGGGACCATCCGGTTTTTCAGAAAACTGGTCAGCCCGCCGAAATGATCCTCGTGCATGTGCGTGACGAACACCGCCCGGATCAGGTTGAAATCCAGTCCTTTCCGGATAATTGAAGCCGTGACCGGACCGCCGGCGTCGATCAGATAAGCGCCATGACGCGTATTCAGCCAGGTGCAGGTGTTGTTGCGGTCCATTGACGGATTGCCTCCGCCGGTTCCCAGCGTGATAAGTTCCGCGGTCCGGACGGGTGCAGACGACGCTGACGATCCGTTACTCTGCGGGTTTCCGGCATCAAGACGATTCGAAGTCATATTTTCACAGCTTTCGGGAAAAAATCAAGGTTTCCGGACCAGCAGTCCGCGGTCAACATACAGACCGGTTTCCCTGGTAGAACCCGGCACATAGCCCGGTCCCTGCAGCCGGACCGACACCCAGACTTCATACCGGTTCGGATCGGGTCCGTTTCCGCTCGGTTCGGTATAAAAGTCCTTCAATATCAGTTTGACCGAATAGTCATCGGCATAAATCCAGGCGCCGGCATCGATGGAAACCGTGCCGATCCGGTACCAGTGATACTTCGTCTCCTCGGCCGGCGCTTTTTTGATGTCGGCCCTGATGCCTGTTTTGCGCCGCGGACAATGGACGGCAATGGTAACCGGCAGCAGTTTCCGCTTTTTGCCAAGCGGTTTTTTCACCAGAGCCTTCGGCTGACTGGATTCGGGGTCGACAATCAGAGCCACATTTGACGGCGGATAACCGTGCAGATATTTGGAGGGAACGGCAATCAGCCGGTCCTCGGGCAGATTTGCCAGCTCTGGCGGCAGATCAGAAAACTTCACGCCCTCCGTCGACTGTTCCGCTTCCAGATTCTGTTTCACCGTCGCTTCCAGTTTTGGTTTCAGATGCAGCGTTTCCAGATTCAGCAGTATGGCGGCCTTGTTTTCCTCCTGCATCTGCCTGTATTTGGCCGGGTTGTTCCGGTAATAGCGGAAAAGAGTGTGCGTGATGCTGATCAGTTCCCAGGAGACGCGGCTGGCAAGCTGTTTGTCGTGTTTGACTTTTTCCAGTCCTTTTTTCGTCAGGGCATACGATTTCTCCAGAAAATCCAGCGAAATATGGGCGTAACGCCGGTTTTCCCTCAGGAGCCATTCCTTCATCGAAGTGCGTTTTTCCTTCTGCGCTTGGCGGAGCAGCGCCAGATACTCTTTCATTTCCGGCGCGGCGGCTCCATAGTAACCGTCCATGAAGTCGTTGATCAGTTTTTCCGGGTCCTGCGAGGCGTCGAACAGCAGCTGCATATCCAGAAAGACTTGAAGCTGGTGGAAACTCAGGAACGTATGAAAACTGAAGAGGAATTCGGTTTCTTTGAACATCGAAATGATTTTGAGATCGCGGAAAAGACGGCTGTCGCCGATGATAGCATCTACCGCCACCACCGGCTGGTCGTTGTACTTCATATGCCAATAATCCCAGACCCCCAGGAACGGGACCTTGCGCCTCCATTCTGTCATATACCGGTAGCCTTCGCGATTCTCCGGATTGGTCAGCGGGTACATGTAATTGCTGTGCCTGGCGCGGTCCGCATGGACGAAAATCACGTTGTTTTCCAGCGTGAACTTCGCGTCCGGAGTATCATTGCTGCCGTTGACCGCAGTGCCGATCCAGATGTGCGGATAAACTTTCCGGATTTCCCGCGCCAGATGGTTTACCAGTTCCGCGATCAGGGCAAAATACGAGCCGCCTTCCTCCGCCCGCTTTTTGCACTCCGGGCAATGACAGAGCGGTCCCACTCCGTCTTCCGGGGCAACCGTGTAGACTGTCGGCGGAGTTTGCGGATATTTCTTCCGTTCTTGTTCGATCAGCGCGAGCAGTTCCTTCAGCATCACATCCCACATCTCGCGGTTGCTCAGGCAGAGATTGCCCCGGGCTTTCCAGTTGCGCTGTCCGTTCGCACGCATCGAATAATATTCCGGATGATCCTTGAAATACTTTTTCGGCGGCACCAGCTTGAAGAAAGAATGGCAATATCCCAGGGTCGGGCTGAACAGGATATTCGGTCTGATCCGGTCGGCGTTATCCCAGTACATCCGGTTGATCCGGTGGAACTCATGCCATTTCTTCTGCACGTCCGGCACGAAACTCCGGTCCAGGAGAGAATAGACCTTTCGGTCGGGGATATCCGGTTTCTGCGTCTTGTCCAAGTCTTTCACTTTCGGATCGGCATTCTTCGGATAAACCTGGCAGTCGCCCGCCAGCCAGTAAACCCCGAACTGGGTCTGGAGGAAAGTGGACACTGCATAACTGGTTCCGGTCGGCGAACCGCCGATCAGAAAAACTTTTCCGTCTCCGGCTTTCATCCGGAACTGCTGGGATTCCAGCTTTTCCGGATCGATCCCCGCCTTCGCGGCCGCTTGGGTGTTGCCGATATAAATCTTCACCCCGGAGGCCGGAGCTTTGCTTTCCGGCTGAACGGCATAAGTCTTCCCGGTCATCTTTTCCAGCGCGGTCTTCATATCTTCGACTGCGGCCGTCTCCCAGCCTTTCATCGTGTCCGGATGGACTATGACTGCATTTTTCAGCTCGACGTCGGCCGTTGCCGAAAGGGTCAGCGCTGTCGCACAGTTCAGCAGAATGGTCTTGATTTTTCTGTTCATTTCAGTTTTCCCTTTTCCTTAAATAATACATGGTTTCAATACTGCAAAAAAAGTGTTCCACTTTTCCAGACCGTCACGGCTGAAAAAAACATAAAGATGCGTTCGGAGAATTCCTCAATACCGGTTGGTGTCCTTTCTCGCAATATCATCGGGGAGACGGGTGTCGTTCAGGGGACGCCAGAAATAATAGAAATAAGCGTCGCTGACATATCCCGGGTGCGTAGTCGTTGCTCTGCTGAGGACCTGGTTCGGTTTCAAAGGTATGACCCGGCCGTCCAGGAACAGCGTATTTGCAGCTCCTCCATGCCGGAAAGCATAAGTTTCAGCAGGTTTGTGATTGTCATATACACGGGGTGTTTTTCCCGAACTGTCCATCGACATCATGGTGCGGCTCGGGCGGACGGGATTTTTGACATATACAGGCTTCGAGGCGTAACCGTATTTGTAACTGCCCAGCCCCAGGTGGTCCACTACATAGCAGTTGTGGAAATAGGTGTAGACTCTGGTATCTACCGCTTTCCCGATCAAATACTTCTGGTCAAAAGCCGGACAGGTCATGGGAGAAGCGCCAGTCCCGATCAGATACCCGCCGATGGGCACCCATTGATATGCAGTACTGGATTTCCGGGGGTTCGTCTGCAGATAAGGTCCGAGCATGTCGTATTGGCTGCCTACGTCCCAGATAAAATAGTTCTTGCTGCTTTCCAAGATCGCCTGGGGATAGTAGTCGGCGTGGTCATTCACATACATGGCAAGGAGAGTTCCGACGGTTTTCAAATTGTTCATGCAGGAAGTCTTCTGGGCCATCTGACGAGCTCTGTTCAAAGCCGGCAGAAGCATTCCCGCCAGAATCGCGATGATCGCAATTACAACGAGGAGCTCTATCAGTGTAAACAATTTCTCCGTAACCAATTTCAAATTCACGGATGGCAACGGATGGAGAGAGTTTGTTTTTCTGCGATGGTCGGTCATGGTGGAACCCCTTTCAATTTTCATGTTGTTTTATGTTAGGATGGCTAGCTTATTTCCCTGTTTTATTGCCGGTCGGTTTCAGATTTTGATCCCTTTGACAAATGGACAATCCCTGACTTTAACTTGGGCGTCCCCGGCTTCGATTTCGTGTTCCCATTTCTCCGTATCGACACACCAGTTGATCCGGACATTATCAAAGAGGATTTCCCCGGTATCGCGGATTTGGAATGCCGCCGCGGTCGATCCTCTGTCCCGGTGCCGGTTTTCATCCAGATACGGAGCCGGACCTTTGCCGTAAAAATCCAGACTGATATCGGAAAACGTCAGGCGGTCGATTTGTCCGGTACGGTTCCCGCGGATCCGGCTGGAAAGTTCGGCTCTGCCGTAAATCTGATGAAAATGGATGTTCCGGATCGCCGCCTCAGTCTGGTTGCGCTCTTCGCCGAAGAAATCATCATAATGCGGATGTCCCAGAATGATCTGGAAAGGACGGTATGCATCCATCCGGATATTGCTGAATTCAATATTCTCCATATCAACCCCGATTCCCGCCGTTGCCAAATAACTGGAAGCCAGTTCGATGCCGATATTGGAATTATGGATCAGCAGGTTGGAAAACTTGCAGTTGCGGATCAGTCCGTTGCCGACCCCCAGCCGGATGCCGTCCGCGAAAACACCGGACAACACGCAGTTGGTGACCGTGATATATTCGGTCGGGCGGAGTTCATCGCCGAACACCTTGCTGTTGCCGCGAATGGCAATGGCATCATCGCCGGTTTCGATCACGCAGTCGGATACCGTGGCAAAACGGCAGCAGTCCAAATCGATACCGTCATTGCATAGCACGCGGGGGTCACCGTAAACGCGCAGACCGGAAATCGTGATGTATTCGCAGCCGTGCATGAAGCAATGCCAGTAGGACCCATTGCGCAGAGTGCAATCCCGCAGCCGGATGTCCCGGCATTCGCAGAAGAACAGCAGCTGTCCGTTGCGGGGCTTCATCATGAAGAAGTCGGTAAAATCGGGATTTATTTCATCCAGCCAATGGGAATAACAGCCGTCGATCGTCCCGCCGTAAATGGACACGTCTTCACATTGCCAGGCGACGATCAGGTGGCGTCCGTTGTTCTTCTCCATTTCACTGGTGCGGTTCTGGGGACAGAAGTCCGGAGCATTCCACTGTTCCTCGTCGCCGCCGGAAAGCAGAATTGCACCCGGTTCGAACCGCAGACCGGTATGGCTGCGCAGATATAATGTGCCGCTCTTGTAAACCCCCGGCGGGAAAAACACCTCGCCGCCGGCATCGATCGCCCGCTGAATGGCAGCGGTATCGGACGTTTTGCCGTCGCCGACGGCACCGAAATCCCGGACATTGTTCATGGACCGTCTCCTATATTGCCAGCAGTTCGGCAAATTTCTGCTGGATCTTGTCCTTCAGAGCTGCATCCCGGATTTCCGGTTCGGCGAGGGTAAGCGCACTCCTGAGTGCCCCCGCAGCCGGAGAATCAGGATATGCTTCGATCAGCTGGCGGGCATTTTCGCGCGCCGCCAGCAGTTCCGGTAAAATTACCTGCAGCTGATTCAGCTTTTGAATGATCTGAAGTTGTTTTCCCGGATCGCTGACCTGGGCGTAAATGACCGCGCCGTCACAGGCGGCCCGCAGCAGCGTCGACTGCCGGATCAGCTGAAGCATCAGGCTCGTGAAAACGGAAGTCTTTTCCGGATCGTGTCCTGCCGGGAAGATTTTCGCGGGATCGAACGGACGTTTCATGGCGCCTTCATCGTTCCGGTAACGTTCGCGGACGGCAGGGTCGCGGAAATCCGGGATCGCCATCGGCTTGCCGCCCGCTTCATGACTGCGAACCGCCATGATCCCGGCAAGCGTAACATCGCAGGCGGAGAAAATATCCCATGGAGCGGGTTCCCCGGTCAGGATTTCCCGGGCGAAATAGTAGAGTTCCCAGAAATCTCCGCCTCCATGGCCGGCGGATTCCGCCAATTCGCCGAGTTCGGGCCAGACCGGTTCGACCGCAGTCCGGAGTCCCGATCCGGCAGCCCCGATCCGGAGGAACAGACCATGTCCTCCCACGGATTCGGCAGAAGCACGGGTGCCCCAGATCCGCTTGTCCATGTGATAGTCGCCGGTGGTCGCGCCGCAGAGATTGCGCATGATGCCGCCGTTGCTCATCCGGATCATGGAGGGACACGGCTTGCTCATGCCGCTGCCCGGCAGATAGCCCGGCAGGGAGACCGCTTCCGGAAAGGCTTCGACTTCGACCGGCCGCAGTCTCGTGATCTTCATGACCGGGCCCAGCGAATGGGTGTTGTAATAATGGAAATCCAGCCAGGACCGCCACGAATGCGCCGTATATCCGGGTTCGACCGGAGGACATCCGGGCATATTGTAGCCGTAACACAAGGTCCGGCATTCATGCAGATACTCGAATTCACCATACTGGAATTCGCCGAACAAGCCGTCCTTCCAGAGCTTGGTCAGGTAGAGATTTTCTTTGGTGAACGGATAATTTTCCAGCAGGTTGTAGACTTTCCCGGATTTCTGCACGGCTTCCACCACGCGAACGCCCTGTGCCGGGGAGAAAAACGAGGTCACTTCGCACATTACATGATATCCCGCTTCCAGCGCCTTGACCGTGTGTTCGGCATGTTTTTCGAAATAAGTGGCGATCAGAACCGCATCCATATCACGGAAGGACAGGAATTCGTTTTCATCCGCGGTAATGAAAGCATCCGGACATTGTTCCCGGAAACGGTCGCGCAAAGACTGACTGTAATCGCACCCCGCCACGATGTCGATATTGACCGCCTTGGCTGCCTTGATGAAACTGGTGCCGCGTCCGAGTCCCCAAATCCCGAGACGAATCCGTTTATCCGTATTGAAACATTTCTGCATAAAAAACCTCCGTGCTTTTTGGAATGAAAATACTTTACCGCCGAAATTATAATTTGCAAATCGAAAATCATGGATTATATTAACGAAAATTTATAATAAAACAATATAATTTATAAAAAAAGAATATCGGTAATCGAAGATGGAGCTTCGGATCATAACCTGCCGGGAGTACCGGGAAAAACAGCAGTATGTTCAGAAAAACCAATACGTCCTGCTGAGTCTGAACGTATCTGGTGTGGAACGCATGAACATCCTGATGCCGGATGGGACTCCTGCCGGAAGCACCGGCAACCTTTCCATGGTCCTGATCCCGCCCGGTTTTCAGCTGGAGTTCGCGTTCAATACGAGACGGGAGAATTATGCCGCCTTATTCTATCTGGATGCGCTGACATGGAATGCCGTTTCCCGGAAAATCGAGCTGAAACAACAAAATCAGATCATCGAACTCGGACCCTCCGTTCCCGTCCCGCCGGACCGGATGAACCAACTCAAAGAACAGTTCGAAAGGGTCTGCGTGCTGTCACAATCCGCCATCCCCGCGGACAACGGCATTGCGGAACTGTTTCTGACCGGCATTCTCGCCGAATACGCCGAGATTTTCCGTCGGGATTCCGGGCAGGATGTCCCGGTTCCGGTCGAACAGCTGAAAAAAGCGATCGATGCCGATACCGGTTTCCAGCAAACCATGAAGGAGATCATGGCGGATTTCCCGTATACGGAATTCCATCTGCGGAAACTTTTCCGGAAATATTACCAGACGCATCCGGTGGAATACCGGGCGAGGCTCCGTCTGAAACGGATCCAGAAACTCATGCTGGACCCGAGGCTGTCGCTCAAAGAGATCGCCGATGCCGTCGGCATGAAACATATCACACATCTGAATCTGTTCATCCGAAAGCGCTGCGGGCTGACGCCGAAACAGCTGCGGGACAATCTCCGGAACTGAGCGGAGATACGGAATCACCGGATCGCGCGGGCTCCTTATACCGCAGTATGAAAAAGTCAAAAATTTATTTGATTCCGCTCTTGATTTTTGTTCCATGGCGGCTATATTTGCGATTATGATAACACGCAACATCATGAGGACTTCCATGGCGGACAAGGCAAAGCAGGTAACATTGCAGGATGTGGCGGAACTGGCTGGAGTATGCCGTTCGGCTGCAGGAAAGGTTCTGATCGGCACGGGCGGCTCCATCCGGGTCGGCGCCAAAGCCAGACAACGCATCCTGGATGCGGCGAAAAAACTCGGCTACCGGCGGAATATGGCCGGCACCATCCTCGCGGGCGGAAATTCAAACCTGATCGGGGTGATCCTGGATTCCCACACCCACTATCGCGATATGCGGCTGCTGATCGAACTCGAAGATCTCTGCGCCCGGAACGACTTTCAGCTCCAGACCTGCTTTTCCCATGACAACCCCCGGCAAATCGCCCGGAGCTATTCCATGCTCAAAAGCTACGGGGCAAACAGCGTTATCTGCTGCGCACACGATTATCCCGGAATGCTCAAGGAGATCGAAGAGATTTTTGCCGGAGAGGACCGGGTAATTTTTCTGGAAAAACCGGAATTCGAGGCTGAGAAATATGTTGCGACGACCCGGAAAAAGGCTCTGCGCAATATGATTGCCGCCGCGGTCAAATCCGGCTACCGCCGTTTCGGTCTGGTCTGCGGCAGTCCGATATGGGCGACGGAACGCCAGCTCCATCAGGAATTCAGTCTGGCGCTTGAATCTTGCGGGATCGAAGCCGACGAGAGGCTGCTTTTTCACTATGAGGAGAAGCCGGATATCGCGGAATGCTGCGGAGACGCGATGCGCGGAATGATCCTGCCGCAAAAACCGGATTTTCTTTTCGTCCACGATGCGGTCCATGCCGTTTATCTGCGCAATCTGATCCGCAACGCCGGGCTGGATATTACCCTGCACGGCGGTGACGACGACCCGATTTTTGCCGGATTCCAGCCCGTCACCGGATCGCTGGATCCCTGTTATAAAAAGACTGCGGAACTGCTCTTCGAAACGGCATCCGGCAAACGCTTGGAATGCCGCGAAACGATCGAGATCCAATTCCGTAAAAATTCCATCATCCGGAAAAACTGAGGAAACCGCATGGACCCGAAACATCTGGACAGTTACTCCCACCTGAAACGGCCGGACCGGCCGTATATGACTTTTCTGGATGATCTTCGGACGCCGGTCCGCTTTTCTGCGCCTTCGGACAAGGCCGGAACGGCAAAGGGGACCGCATCTCTGTCCGGCGGGGTCACCCTGTCCTTTCAGCTTGACGGCATGAAAGGTGACTTCCCCGAAACCGCGCTGGATTCCCTGCACCGTCTGCTGAAAACCATGGGAACGCCGGTCGGCGGAAAATATCCGGTCCGGTTCATCTGTCATCCGTCTTTCGCGCACGAAGAGTATTCCGTGACCGTCCGGAAAAACGGCACTGTGATCAAGGCTGCGGACAGCGAGGGATTCCGCCGCGCGGTTTATTTTCTGGAGGACCGCATCCGAGAGACCGGAGCGAAGTGCATCACCATCGGGAAATGGAAGCGCAAACCGTTCGTCCGGAACCGGATTTCCCGCTGCTTTTTCGGCCCGACCTACCGTCCGCCGTTCGGGGTCGACGAACTGACCAATGACGTCAATTATTATCCGGAAGCCTATCTGGACCGCCTCGCCCACGAGGGGGTCAACGGTCTGTGGCTGACGATGTATTTCAGGGACCTGCCGTCTTCCCTGTTCCCCGGCCGGGGGAAGGATGCGGAAAAACGGTTTGCCAAACTGCGGGAAACGGTGGACCGCTGCGCCCGTTACGGAATCCGGATCTTTGTCTATGTGTGCGAACCGCGGCTGTGGGGAGATGCGGCTTTTGCCATTCCCGAGAGCGAAGCCCGTGCATATCCGGAACTGGTGGCGGAACCGCATGAAGATTACCGCTGTTTCTGCGATCATTCCCCGCTCTGCGGACAATATATCGAAGAATCGGTCACGAGG
>JAZUCR010000004.1:0-3769 GCA_045639225.1 Victivallales bacterium | reverse complement strand
AATCCGAAAGCCCGCTGGGATTTCGACCAGACCGGCATGTATGAAGGGATCCGCGCCTCCTACGCCAAGCTGGCGGAAAAATATCAGTTCCGGGTGATCCCGACCGGGGATGCCGTCCAGAAATACCGGAAATATACGCCGGTGAAATTTCAGCCCGCCTCCCCGGCTCCGGAATATCCGAAAGTGCCTTCCAATGCCGGCGATGTGGTCGGCAGTGCGTCCTGGAAAAAGGATCCGAAAACCGGAAAGAATTCCCTGCGCTTCGATTATATCCATCTTAATTCGAACGGAAATTATCTGCAGGCCTGTGTCTGGTTCTCGTTCCTTTACGGGGAACCGGTCCAGAAGATCGCCTATGTCCCCAAGAACATCGGAACCGAGGAAGCTTCGCTGCTGAAGAAATGCGCGCAGGAAGCGCTGGATGAATATAAGCAGGTGAAATAAGACCGGATCATTCCGGCAGGAGGATCTTGCCGTTGGAAAGGTCGCGCAGTCTGATCCGCAGATCGGGCAGCGCCGCGGCGGTCAGTTCGCCGCGGATCCGGATGTCGGATAAAAAATCTTCCTGCTTCGTTTCGAAACCCGCCGCGGCCAGCAGACGTTTGACTTGTTCATACAGGGCGTAAGGCACTGTGAAGTCCAGTTCGCGCATGGGGACCAGCTCCCGGGTCCGGATATTTTCCAGTGCCGCCTGGGCGCTGGCAGTGTAGGCGTGCACGAGTCCGCCGCTCCCCAGTTTGGTCCCGCCGAACCAGCGGGCCGTGGTCAGGATCACATTGGTCAGTCCGCTCCCTTTCAGCACTTCCAGGGTCGGACGGCCCGCGGTGCCGGAAGGTTCGCCGTCATCGGAACAGCCCTGGATATTGCCCTGGGCGCCGACGATGAACGCGTAAACGATATGGCCGCCGTTGTCGTATTGGGTTTTGCGCAGACGCCAGATTTCGCGTGCGGCTTCGGGGGTTTCCACATATTCCAGTTCCGAACGGAATCGGGAATTTTTAACCATCAGCTCTGCCGGCGTGCCTTCCAGAAAAATTTTCATGTCGGCTCCCGGTCAGATCCGGTTCAGGATCAGCATGCAGTCGCCGTAACTGAAGAAACGCATCCGTTCCTTGACGGCATAGCGGTAGGCTTCCATGACCAGTTCGTAACCGGCGAACGCGGAAACCAGCATCAGCAGGGTGCTTTTGGGCAGATGGAAATTGGTCAGCAGCATATCCGCGGACCGGACGTGGTAAGGCGGATAGATGAAGATGGACGTGTCGGTTTCCTGCGGAGTGAAAATTCCATCGGGACCGATCACCGATTCCAGCACGCGCAGCGAAGTGGTGCCGACCGCGGCAATACGGTGACCGGCGGCGCGGGTGCGGTTGAGCTGGTCCGCCGCCTCCGCCGTCAGGATAAAATGTTCGCTGTGCATCGGATGTTCCGCAATGTTCTCCACCGTGACCGGCTTGAACGTGCCCTGTCCGACATGCAGAGTCAATTCGGTTTCGGTGACGCCGCGTTTTTTCAGCTCGGCGAGGATCTCGCGGGTGAAATGCAGGCCGGCGGTCGGCGCGGCGACCGCACCCGGATATTTGGCGTAAACGGTCTGGTAGCGTTCCGCATCGGGCGGCAGATCGGCTCCGCGTCGGATATACGGCGGCAGCGGGACATGGCCGCATTGCTGCAGGGTGTTTTCCACATCGGCTTCGCGGAAGCGGATCATGCAGTTGCCGTTCTCCTGTTTGGAAACCAGTTCGACTCCGCGGCCGGAGTCTTTGCCGTCGCGGTCCAGCAGAGCGAGCATGGTACCCGGTGCGGTCCGGCGGGTGTTTTTCATGAGACAGCTCCACAGCGTTCCGCCGTCGGAAGGTGTCAGCAGCAGGATTTCGAGCTTGGCGCCGGTCTCCTTGCAGGCATAAAGCCGGGCGCGGATCACACGGGTGTTGTTCAGCGCCAGCAGATCGCCGGACCGGAAATATTCCGTGATCGCGGAAAACGGACGGATCAGCATGGTTCCCGCGGACGGGTCCAATACCATCATGCGCGAATCGCCGCGGTTTTCCGGCGGATGCTGGGCAATGAGTTCTTCCGGCAGCGTGTAATCGAAATCACTGGTGCGCATCATGATACATTTTCTCGTATTCGGATGCGGTGTGGTTCCAGGAAAAGTCGGTGGTCATGCCGTTTTTCCGCATTTTCGCCAGCGCGGAAGGTTTGCGGTGATACAGATCCGCGGCCCAGCGGATGGTGCCGCGCAGCGCGTCCGGCGTCAGATCGTGGAACACGAAACCGGTGGAACGGTCGAGCGTATCTTCCGAATAATTCAACACCGTGTCGGCCAGGCCGCCGGTCTGGCGGACGATCGGCAGCGTGCCGTAACGCATGCTGTACATCTGGTTCAGCCCGCAGGGTTCGTAACGCGAAGGCATGATGAAGAAATCGCATCCCGCTTCCAGCAGATGCGAGTCGGTATCGGAAGCGTAACCGATATAGGCGGCGAATTTGTCCGGATATTTGCCCGCCAGATAACGGAAATGTCCCTCCAGCCCCGGATCGCCCGATCCGATCAGCAGGAACTGAAAATCGTTGTGATAAAGCATGTCTTCCAGCGCGGCGGCAAAAACATCCAGTCCTTTCTGATAGGCCAGACGGGACAGCACTCCGAACAGCGGCGCATCGGACTTTTCTTTCAGGGCGAATTTCTGCTGCAGGACGCGTTTGCAGATCTTCTTGCCGGTGAGGCTTTTCGGGGTGAACCGGGCAGGCAGCCGCCGGTCGTTCGCCGGATTCCAGTCATCCGCATCGATCCCGTTGGCGATGCCGCGGAGACGTCCCTGATACGCACGATGGCGGAGGGACGGATCCAGCGCGAAACCGAATTCCGGCGACAGGATCTCTTCCGCGTAGGTGTGACTGACCGTGCTGACCATATCCGCGCACATGATCCCGCCTTTGAGCAGGTTCAGCCGGTCGTAGAATTCCAGACACTGCCAGTTGAAATATTCCCAGCCCAGTCCGGTCCAGAACATGTTTCCCTTGTCGAAATTGCCCTGATAGCCGATATTGTGGATGGTCATGACCGAGCGGCAGTTCCGGAACGCGGGATGTCCGGCATAATACCGGCTCCGCAGGTATACCGCGCAGAGCGCGCAATGCCAGTCGTTCAAGTGCAGAATGTCCGGATTCAGACTCAAGGCGGTCACGGTTTCCATCACCGCGCGGGAGAAGAAGATGAAGCGCTGCGGATTGTCCGGATATTCATGTCCCTGCCAGTCATACAGCGTCGCACGGTCGAAAAAACGGTTGTATTCGATGAAATAATAAGTCAGGCGCGGATTGATCTTTTTGATCCGGACCGCGGCCCATTCGGTCTTGTCTCCGAACGGCACGCCCAGCAGATCCAGATGCCCGTCGAAAGACAGGTTCAGCCTGCCGGTCTGCTGGGGATAATACGGCATGATGACACTGACCTGATGGCCGCGCAGGGAAAGCGCTTCCGGCAGGGAGGCGGAAACATCCGCCAGTCCCCCGGTCTTGGCATAGGGAACGGCTTCGGAGGAAGCCCAGACAATTTTCATGAATGATCTCCGTTCAATTCTTCCGGTTCATCTGTTCGCGGACTTTTTCCAGCACCGCGACTTCTTCCGGCGTGAGACTGTTGATCCCGGTCCGGGAAAGCTTGTCGAGAATGCGGTCCACCTCGTTGCGGTCGATCGACGGTCCGCTTCCGGATGGCGGCGGCTGCGGCTTGAATTCATAAGGCGCCTGCCGCACCGAAGGC
>JAZUCR010000003.1:0-12613 GCA_045639225.1 Victivallales bacterium | reverse complement strand
GGTTTCCCCGTCGTTGGCGAATTCGCAAGTTTCTGTGCCGTCCGCTTCCGTCCGGTATCCTGTCTTGACCTGGATCAGCGGATTTTCTTCCGCCAGATCCCCGGTGTCGACCGCCCAAACCCGGTCGTCCTCGTGATAGACTATCACCACTGCGCCCGAAACGAACAGTTCTTCTGGCATGGGGATCAGGCAATGCATCGGGCAGATCCGTTGAGTTCCGAGTGCCATATACAAGGCTTTCAGCGCGGCGGGAACCTGTTTCAGCGAACACCGGCGGTCGAATTCCTCCGAACTCATTCCGGGGAATTCTCCGCCGTATGCCTTTTGTAGCGCGAGCTTATAATATCCGAGATAATCCATTTCCCATCATGTTGCCAAGCAACCAACCTCCAATGTAATATACTCTCCCGCCGCGTCGATTGCAACCGAAGATGCCGGATTTCTGCACCGGAAGGGGCAATTATCCGCAAATCGTCTTCAGAAAAAGTTCGATGATCCCAAAATGGCAGAAGAGTTTTTTACTGTTGAGGCCGGGAACGCACGTCCTCGGGGAAGGACATCGTGCAAATTTTCCGATATTTTTCAATGCCACGTTGACTGAACCCTGCTTCTGTCAACTGTTCAGTAGTCATGCCTTCCCACTTCGGGTTTGCTCGTGAAGTTATTTGGTAACTCATCCGAATACCGTGGCTGATCGATAGAGAGGCAAATTTTTTGAGATCAATATGTCGGAACGATGTGTCTGTTTCCATTTCGACGCCCGACTTATACTGTTTTGCCCAACTCAACAACTCCACCGGGGATTTATCCGGCAGAAAAATGAATCTTAATCCCGAAAAACTTGCGGCCGTGAGTTGTCTGCAATTCAAAATCACGACGGCTTCATCATTTTCCTGAAACATGGATATTTCAACAATTGGTTGCAGAGCTCGTCTTCCCCACAAAAGGCGAATAAAAAAGCCATAGAGAGAATCTGAGCGGATCCGTTTGACGTTCGCCCAGATAGATCCGTCGGAACTGCGCAATGTCCGCTGGAACGCTTTTTTGCCGCACCCCAGTTCTTCTTCCGGAGCTTCAAAATTACCGACCAGAATCAGTCCGGCATCAACAAGTTCATCGCTTGCAGCATCAAAACTTTTCGAATATTCGCGTGGATAATCCTGCAAATTCGCAGGAGAAGGAATGTTGTCGTTTTCCAAAAAGTCATATAATTTTTTCAGCAAAGCGAAATGTTGTTCCAAATTCATCTTGCGAAGGCTGAAGGCAAATATGACGAAAAACCCTGCGGGAATCAAGGAGAAGTATAACGACAGACGCCATATTCCCCAGACTCGCACTATCCCCAAAATTAAAAGAGAGAAAATCGCCGAAAACAAGGATAAAAAAACGATTCTATGCCACTTCATTTCGCCCTCCGTCATCGCTAACTCGAACTTTCGTGGTAAAATATACTCCCCCACTGTGTCGATTGCAACCGGAGATGCCGGATTTTTGCGATTCGGACGGGCAATTATCCGCAAATTTGACTATCACGGTTCACGCCTCCATTCCCGTCAGACAACTCTCCCTAAACAACCGTCATCCGATGTAATATACCTGTCCGCGCTGTCTTTTGCAACCCGTAATCGGGGATTTCGGCGATTATCGGACAAAAACTCTCCAACACCGAGCAGCCGATCCCGGAAGACTGGAACGAACAGCGGCGGCTTTACGGCTTCCCGACACGGTAACCCCACCACGAACTGGCGGCAGGAGAAATCTTGCCGCCTTTTTGCGTTTCTGGAGGAGATGAGCACTTTTGCAGTAAACCGCATTTTTGTTCAATAGAGGATTTTTATATAACACCTGATCCGCTTATATATCCCCAAGATGGAGAAAAAACGGCAATATTGCCAAAAATTCTCCATTCAATGCTTGACAGTGTGTCATCGAGAAACTATATTAAATGGAGAAAAATCGGTTGCAATGGCAAAAATTCTCTATTTGCAGGAGACAAGATGAACATCGAAAGACCAATTTACCTTCAGAAACTGAAGGACCGCATGCACGACGGCATGATCAAAATCATCACCGGACTGCGGCGCAGCGGGAAATCCTATCTGCTCTTCGAACTCTTCCGGAAATACCTGCTTGATTCCGGGATCCGCCCCGACCACATCATCGGGCTGGAACTGGATATGCGCAGCAACGCGAAGTATCGGGATCCGGATGCCCTTCTAGCGTATCTTGCCGGAAAAATGAACGCAGACGGCATGTACTACATTCTCCTCGACGAAGTGCAGATGCTCAAGGATTTCGTCTCCGTACTGAACGAACTGCTCCACTTCCGCAACGCCGACGTGTATGTCACCGGAAGCAATTCGAAATTCCTCTCCACGGATATCGCCACCGAATTCCGCGGCCGGGGGAACCAGGTCCGCCTCCACCCTCTCTCGTTCTCCGAATACTGCTCCGCGTTTTCGGGGACCCGTGACGAGGCATGGCAGGAATATTTCACCTACGGCGGACTGCCGCAGATCCTCGCCATGAAAAGCGATGAGCAGAAGGCCGAATATCTCCGGGAACTCTTCGAGACGACGTATCTCAAGGACATCAAAGAGCGCAACAAGATTCGTCGTGAGGCGGAGATGAACGTGCTGCTGGATATTCTTGCCTCGGCCGCCGGGTCCCTCACCAATCCGCTGAAACTCTCGAACACCTTTCAGTCCAAGCGCGGCGTTCCTTTCTCGGAAAGGATCGTCGCCCGATATTGCAAATATCTGGAAAACGCTTTTTTGATCAATAAATCGGTCCGCTACGACATCAAGGGGAAAGCCTACATCGACACGCCGTTCAAATATTATTTCGAGGATGTCGGTCTGCGCAATGCCCGGTTGAATTTCCGTCAGCAGGATGAAAACCACATCATGGAGAACATCGTCTACAACGAACTGCTCTATCGCGGCTTTTCCGTCGACGTCGGCGTGGTGGAGATCCGGGAGAAACAGCCGGACGGGAAAATGACGCGCAAGCAGCTGGAAGTCGACTTCGTCGCCAACTCCGGAAGCAGACGCTATTATATCCAGTCCGCCTTTTCCATGAGCACACCGGAAAAGGAAGCACAGGAGAAGCGTCCGTTCCTGCGGTTCAACGATTCCTTCAAGAAGATCGTTCTCGTCCGGGAAAACATCAAAGTCCGCCGCGACGAAAATGGTATTGTCACGATGGGGCTGCTGGATTTCCTGCTGGACGAGAACAGCCTCGAACTGTAATCGTCAGATGTTTCAGCAGAAGAATTTTTGGGCTCTGCCGGATTTGGACCATTGATTGAGATATCAACCAGTTTTACGCCGTTTGTCGGGGATTCACGGTTGATTTCACGGATGGCAGGCGGTATATTATCGGTGTTTAACACGGCGGAAGGATTGGAAATGAATACAGGGACAGGGGACGAGATAAAAATATCATGGCCGGCAATTTCTTGCTCTGATGATGGTAAGATGGGGGTTTATTCCGATATTGATTACTGGGGTGACAGCAACGTCCACGGAGTAATTTCCGGATGGTATCAAAATATGGAACTCGTCGATTCAGCTGGGAATGTTTTTCTGGTGAAAGAAACAACGACAGTTCCAAAAATAACTTTTCTTGACAGATTTTTTTCATTCATAATAAATCGCAAAGTAAAAGTAAAACTCCTCCGTTATGAATTCAAGTCCAAAATTTCTCTGGAGGATTTCAAGATGTTGATCTGTAAAACGATCGACATATGTGAAGAAGAAACCCAATGGTGGTCGGAAATCGACGAACCGGAAGAATTGAAAAAAGAGATATTGAACTGTTCGACTTTTGAAGAAGTTATGCACCTGCCGTTCCTTCACTGAACATAAAAAGTCAATATAGAGGAGATCATGGGGTCGGAAAGTTATATTTGGGTGACGCGATACCGGAAAAACCTCGCCGAGGCGCTGGAACGGGCACGGAACGAGGTTTTCCTCTCCGGCAAGTTCATCGGGGCGGAATTGTATCCGGCAACTTTTCAGGAGGCTTGGGCGCATGATCCGGAAGGCGGAACCGGCACGCTGCTGGACATCGTTTCGGTGGGCGGCCCCGATGATTTCTGTTCGGTCTATCCGCTTTCCGTGGCTGAACTTCTTAGCTTTTTCGGCACGGAACGTCCCGCGCTGGACGAAATCCGGAATTGCACGGAATTCTGGGAATCCTTCGACCGGGGACAGGCACGCGCCATTTCATTGTACGAAAACGGGCGGCCTGCCAAAATCTGCTTTGCCGGGTGGACGATCGACACCGGGGCGGCGGGAGATGGTTCTTATGAAGATGCATCGAGCCGTAAAATTCAAGCCCGGTTTGCGCGGATGATGAAAGCAAAGGCGAAAAAGGCGCCCTCCGCTCCGCCCGCGGAACAGATTCCCGCCGGAGACCGGATGTCCGATCTGGCTTCCGTCATGAAAGTTCTGGCGGAAACGCGAGCACTGTCAAAACGGATGTCGGAGCCCCCGTCTTCAGAGCAGTGGTCCGACGCTTTAGGGAAAATTCGAATCCTCGAAACTCTGCTCAACAGACATGACGATGACTTGAGTTTTTTCGAAGAATTGGCAAAACGCCGTCCGGAAATGGAAAAGATGGCGCAGGAATGTCTGGCGCGCGAAGGGTTCTCGGATAATTCCCGCAAGGAAAATCAGGCAAGTCCCCGGCATGAAATGCCTCCGGCGCAAAATCCGGCGGAAAGAGGAAACACAGTGCGGAAACCGCTGACGAGGCAATATCAAAAGTTTTTGATTTACACACAGGGGTTCCTCAAGAACCCGGCCCAGGAGATATTGTGCAAAACGAAAAAACTTTTCCCGGAACGATTCGGTTGGATTT
The DNA here is from genome assembly GCA_045639225.1 of Victivallales bacterium. Lineage (GTDB taxonomy): Bacteria > Verrucomicrobiota > Lentisphaeria > Victivallales > UBA1829 > SIG94. The sequence continues at coordinate 7,747 of JAZUCR010000003.1, read as the reverse complement.
GCGGCACGCTCAACCAAAATCGGGATTTTTATATTCTGCTCCCGCCTCGAAGTCTTGACTATACTCCTGAGGATGATGAAAAAAATGCCGTCTTACGTGATTTTTACCGAAAATTCGGTCGGAGTCATTCCTGGTTCATAGATCATCAGTCTCTGAAATTCCCGTATGAAGGTTTTGTCATCGAAATCTGTACGGTAAACGGGGAAGGCGACTCCATGAATCAGACTTTCCTGAAAGTTTCAAGTTCCGGAGACTTTACGCCGGGAAATCCGATATCCGCGACCTTGAAATTCAAGCCCCGCACGCATTACCTTGCGGAAGGCGAAACCGCAGATTTCACTTCGGCTCTTGAAAAATCCGAAAAAATCGTCTCCGATTGGTTCTTCGAAGCAGGTTCTGTCGGTATTTTCGGCAACATGATCAGCAGTGACAATTTCTACATAGAAACCTCGATAAACTCTCTGAAATTTCAGATCACCTGTGAGAATCCGGTCGACCTTCCTTTGATTGAGTTGTATTTGCGTCTTCGCGCCGGACTCAACGCCGAAGAACGATACGGCATACTGACCTTTGTCGGGAAGAAAAAACGCAAGGTGAAATGATGACGCCGAAAGAGTTTTCGGATTTCAACAGCACTTTTGGCCCGCTCCGGAAAATTTTTCCTCAGAAAAAGTTCGAAGATCCAAAAATGGCAGGAGAGTTTTTGCCACTGGCGGATTTTGACCATTGGTTGAGATGTCAACCTGTTTTACGCCGTTTTTCGGGGATTCACGGTTGATTTCACGGACGACAGGCGGTATATTATCGCAGGTTTATGAAGATGAAACCGGGGTGCCGCCGTGAAGGAATGCCAGAATATCGAATGGAAAGAAAATTGGAGCGACGAATATCTCAAGTGGATATGCGGTTTCGCCAACGCGCAGGGAGGCAAACTCTATATCGGCGTCAATGACTCCGAAAAAGTAGTCGGCGTTGCCAATGCGAAAAAACTCCTCGAAGACATCCCGAACAAGATCGTTACCACCCTCGGCATTGTTGCCGAAGTGAATCTGCGGTCCAAGGGCGGACGGGATTATCTTGAGATCGTGGTGTCGCCGTCTTCTTTGCCGATCGCATATCACGGTGTCTATCACTATCGTTCCGGCAGCACCAGACAGGAGCTCAAGGGCACCGCGCTTCAGCAGTTCCTATTCCGCAAAATGGGGCTGTCATGGGACGATGTGGTGCAGGAACGGGCAACACTGGAGATGATTTCGCCGGATGCCGTCGATTATTTTCAGCGCAGCGCCATCCGCAACCACCGCATGACGGAAAGTTCCTACACCAAGAACATCCGGCTTGTGCTTGAAAATCTCAATCTGCTGGATGAAAACGGTCATATCAAAAACGCGGCGATCCTGACCTTCGGGAAGAATCCGGCGAAGAATTTTCCGCTCTGCGATTTCCGAATCGGCAGATTCGGTTCGAACGAAGCGGATCTGATGTTTCAGGATGTCATTTCCGGCGACCTCATCCGCATGGCGGACCGGGTCATGGAAGTTTTGAAATCGAAGTATCTGATCTCCCCGATCCATTACGAGGGGCTTCAGCGCATCGAACCGCTGGAAATTCCGGAGGATGCGCTGCGGGAAGCCATTTTCAACGCCATCATCCACAAGGATTATACGGGCGCACATATCCAGATGCGCGTCTATAACGACCGCATCGAACTGTGGAATCAGGGCAGACTCCCCGCCGAACTTACGCCGGAAAAACTGCTGGAGCGCCACGCCTCCTATCCCCGGAACAAGAACATCGCGGAAATTTTCTACCGTGCGGGATTCATCGAGAGCTGGGGACGCGGCATCCGGAAAATCGTCGACGGCATGACGCAGGCGGGACTCGCTCAGCCGAAGATCGAAGACGCCGACGGCGGAGTGCTGGTTACTATATTCAGAAAGACCGATGTCCCTCAAGATGTCCCTCAAGATGTCCCCCAAGGTGTCCCCCAAGGACTATCCGATATTCAGAACAAAATTTTGGAATGCATCAGGAAGAATCCGAAGATATCCCGTGCAGAAATCGCCAAGGAGTTCGATGTGAGTATGAGAACTATTGGCCGCAACCTCGCAAACATGAAACAATATGTGAGATTTGTCGGTCGAGGATACAGCGGTCACTGGGAGATCATAAATCGGAAGGAGCAGGAGTAATTTGATTTTATCCGAAGATCAAAGACGCCAACGGCGGAGGATGGAACATCCTATTCAGAACTGCATTGGCTGGTTCGGAGAAAAGTTCGGTGAAGTTACTGGTGCTTATCATCAGGCTATGACCCTGAAATGTCCCTCAAGGTGTCCCTGAAAATGTCGCTCAAGGTGTCGCCCAATGATTTTGAATGATGTCATGATCCTGCTGTTCGCTATCATCGCGCTGATCGAGCCGGTGGTGTTTCTGATTTTTCTGAATCGTATTCCACGCGGGTGGCGGCTGGGGATCTACCTCTTTTGCATTGCCATGCATCTTTTTGCCGCGCTCGTTTTGTCGTCATTAAGCTGGATCAACAGAAACATTGCTTCGGGAATGCGCGCACAGCATTTCTTCGAGAATTTGCAGCAGCAGCTGTCAGCCGGAACCGTGCATCGGGCGTTTTTGGAACTTCCAGGATATGCTCCCAGTGTGATCCTGACGCCCCTTGCCGCCGCCGCGATTATTGCCGGGGCGGTGTTTGCCTGGCGGAAACTCCGCTGGTACAGCTGGGGCGTCCTGATCTTCGCCTTCATCATGACACAGTTCACCTTTTCCGTCTGCGTCCGGGCAAAAGACCGCGAAAGCATCAAGGTCCATAACGAAATGCGCCAACATGTCTACGGACTGGTCGAACAGAAGAGGACGGAGGGCGTGGCCGATCGGCAGATGGCGGATTCGATCGCCGAAAACCTGAAAGAATTCCGTTATTCCTATGAAAGCCGACGCGATGAAATCGAGTCGGAGAAGAAAATCGAAGACGCGCTGAAAAAACTTCGCCCGGCCGGGAGCCCGCCGGAAGGGAAAGAAACGGCAAAGATTATTTACCTTGAATTCGGCTTTGCTCCGCCGACGGAAAAAATCGTGATCGACCTTGAAAATGAAAAGATCAGTTATGAATTCAGTTATACTATCGGGAAAATCGGCAAGGAAGGATATAAAAAACGGGAAATTCCTCCCAAAACAGTAAAGGCTCTCAAGGCAAAACTTGCCGGTTTTTCCACAGCCCGATGGGAAGACCGATATTCCGCACCCCATGTCCGTGACGGAACCCAATGGCAGTTGGAGATCACCTTCTCCGACGGATCATCCCGAATGATCTCCGGCTCTAACGCCTGGCCGAAGGACTTCAATCGGCTTGGCATAGGCGAGATCAGAAAAAAAGCAAGGGACGAAGCGAAGCCGTGAAAAAAATCATTTTCATATATGCCGGAGTTTTTCCGGTATGGTTCGGCTTGCTGTGGTTCGATTCCCTGCTGCAGATCCCGTTCGCGGTCGTGATCTTCGCCGGGCTGATCCATTCCATTTGGTTTCCGGTCAAAGTTTTCCGAGCGGAGAAAGAACGGGGAAAACGGTGGCTTTCCCTGCTTCCCGTTCTGTTCATCGCCCTCGCGATTACAATACAGTTTCTGCCTCTTCAGGACTGGAAGGTCAGGACCGATCATCACCTTTTTAAAGGACAGCGGATGAATTTTATAAAAGATATCGGAAACAGCAAGACGTCCGTATCCGAAGCAGTAAGACTGCCCCATTGGTGGCTTTCCTGTAACGGCACGGCAAAGGTCTTCTGTCGTGGGGACATTTTTCTGGTGGAATTTCCGGTCACGTCGGGGCTGCTCAGCGGAAGCTGGAGTGTGGTCTACTCGGAATGGGATACACCCCCGACAGCCGAAGATTTACTTTGCGGCAAAGTCGAAATCCAGGAAAAACTTTCCCCGCACTGGTATTATCTGCATGCGGAATGATCTCGTGCGAATGGCATATTTTCCTCAGAAAAAGTTCGATGATCCAAAAATGGCAGGAGAGTTTTTTTCGCTACCATTTGACGAGGTAAAGTAGGGGCATTTTTGAGGTCAGAGAGGGGCTTTTATCACTAAATAGACTGTTGGTGACGAAATAAACTCGACCGTGAGACAGAGTGTCATCGCATTCATTGGATTGTCCGATTTTTTCATAGCAGGCAACTTCAACACCGCAGCCGGCATAGAACGAGAAATAAGAATTACCTTCATCTCTCGAAAAAGCGATTTCAAATGGACAATAATTTCCCGCGGCATCATCAAAATTCAATATAACGGTATTGCTTTTTGGGGAATATTCAAAAGACCTCTCATGAAGACGGAACAGTTTTTCCAATGGGCGGATAATCCGCAATTCTGTCTCTGAACATTTACTTCGAAACAGACTCAACTGATTCATCATAATGGGGACCAGCCAAAGTTGTCTTTGGGCCTGAGATTTCTGCCACATGCCCTGCACGTTTGAATATATGGATTTGCTCCGGTATAGATTGATTCAGAAACGGGGATTTTATGGAGATAACACAGCCGACGTTGTACGGCGTCCGGATACATGATGGTAATACCTTCATCAGATGCAAAAACAGGCAGTTGATCGCACAAATTGTTTTGCAGATGTCCTGTTTTCCAATATCCCGTTCTTGCCAATTGCAAATGTGTCGATACGAAAGGCGATTCCACAACCTTGTTTACTGCGGGAAACCGCATAAATGCCGGTTTGATTCGGATTATTTCCTCAGAGACAGGCGGTTTTTCATATATGGCTTCATCAAACTGAATGATGCCATAACTTTTGTTCAGCATTTTTACTACAATGACAATCCCATAAGAATTGTTGGCCAGCCGAATGGCGCAATAGTCTCCCCTCCGTAAAGTTTGCAGAGATGGTTTTTTGAAGATGCATAATGGAAAAGAGCACAGTTGATTTCTTAACAGGTTCTGATCTTCTTCCGTTATCCTGGCTATTGTGATTCCCAAAGCCTCAGACTTCCAATTCATGCTCAAAGCTCCATCCCGAATATAATCAAGCATCCGATTCCGAACCTCTTCGATAAGAGTATTTGTCTCCATCTGAACCTCGGCTATGAAATATATCAAAACCCATTCGGGAACCCAGCCGGATTTGAAAAAATCAGCCAGCAAATCGCGGACTATGGACTTGGGGCTTGACTTTCTCTCCAAAGCATCCTTATACCACGTTTGGAGCCATAGGCCGAATTGCTTGATTTTATCCGGAAATAAGAGTCCATAGTTCATTGGGGGTTTACTCCTTTGTTTTCTTTATTCTTCTTCCCGGTCGATTTACGAATGGAACACCTTGATTGTATTGATCCACAACGCCCTGAGTCATCAGGTCAAATTTGGTATTCTCCACTTCAGAGCCGTCTTTGAATATACAGAAAGACGAATAACAAAGATGCTTTTTTATCTCCCTCTCCTGCGCTTTGTAAATCTTCAGATATTCGTCATTTATAATTTGTCGGCCGCTGTTTGCGTTTTCGATTTGAGTGACAATGCCGATGGTCGATTCCCGCCATCCATCATGGAATCCCCGATTGCTGTATGATCCGTGACATATTCTGATAAGTCCTGAAAACGACAGTTGTTTTTTGATGTCATGGCAGTGAGAAATATTTAATACCGGCGTAATTGATTTTGAACGAATCCAAAACTCCCATCGTACGGAATCTTTTTCATACATGGCTTCTTTGAATTTATGAATCGGGAATTCGAAAAATCTTTGGCTGTATCGCTTCTGCTCATTTCTTACCGAATCAGCGCCGACAATAGTGTATGGTCCGCAGGTATCGGGCAATGCCTCAAGGAGCCATTTCTGCAATTCATCATCGGTTGCAAAAAACTGCAGCAATCGACCGCCCCGGCTGCACCGCTGCCAATCATCTGAATCAAAAATAGTTGTATCTGTATCTGACAAGGAAGCCGCCCGTTTTTTTATTTCCGCAAGGTTTTTCTTTTGGGCAAGAAGGATCGCCGTCTTCAGTCGCGGTCCGGGCAGATATCGTCCGGCATGACAGACTTCAAGCAATTCCTGCAAACGGGAATCGGCGTCTGCTTTCAGGCGGCAGTCGTCCCCCAATAAGTGCACGACATCCGCAAAGTGCAGCGACTCGTCTTTCAGTCCGGCAATGACCGCATTTTCCAGCCGCAGAAGTTCCGGATCGCATCGCATACGGATTTTTGCCGGTAAATTCGCAGCGGAATCAAGGAAATTCCGCCAGAGAGAACGGCTCGGAACTGCCGCCCGATCTTCGATGACGGGAGTGTCCTGCCAAACCGGATTGACCGTCCCCGTATCCCGGGACGCAAAAAAGATCGGAGAAAAACAGCCGGGGGAAAGCAATTTGTTTTCCAGAATGATCCGTCTGACTTTTTGCGAAACGATGACCCAATGAAAGGGCATCCCGCCCAGCGCTTCCGCCGTCAAGTTGAAATCCGCCATTTTGGATCTGGCGGAATCGGGATAAAAAATATCTTCATACAAGGTCCAGCCCGGTTGATGACATTTCCCGCAGACGGCTTGACCGTTCGGACGAAAACGGGTCCGCCCGCTCATCGGCGACAGGACATTGGTTATCTTTATTCGGATAAATACCGCGCCGTCACGGGTCGGAGAAACCGGTTCGACCGGCAAAAACGTGATGCCGGAACAGCCGTCGAACAGGGGTTGAAACACAGCCGGCAGGAGCATGAGCTGTTCCGGTGCGGCAGCTGTGCCAAGGAAGGAAAGACGGTTTTTCTTCAGTTTGCCGATCGGCAGCCGAAGATTATCCGGAAAACACTTGCCGAATCCGCACCGGGGACATCCCGGCAGGAGGGAATTGTATTCTTCAGGGAAAAGCGGCAAATGTTCGTCTCCCAACTCGAAAAACGGATGCTCGTTCAGTTCCTGCGGGGTGAGTTCGATCTGCTCATGCTGTTCTTCCAATAGAATTTTCCCTTGCTTGACCAACGCAAGAATACCGGAATGATCCACGGAATTGACCGCCAGCTGAAAACGGCAACGGCCTTCACCGACTCTCTCGTATTTCAGACCGGCATCATGCCATTGCCGAACATATTTTATGCGCGGACAACGGATCATCAATGTCGCAACGGTCTTCATCGGCAAATAGTCCTCCTTAAACAACCACCATCCATTGTAATATACCGGTCCTCGCTGTCATTTGCAAACCGGAATCGGAGATTTTAACGATTATCGGAAGCTTCTTCAGGAAAAACACCGACAAGACGAATCTGCCGACAGAGGCCCCGCTGGGGGCTTTTTTCTTCAGATTTTTTGTTAGACTACGAAAAATGGCAGGAGAGTTTTTCCCAGTCACCTGAAGTCTCCCCAGGGGGGCGGCAAAAACGGCAGAAAATCTCAGAATTATTCCGGCAAAATCGGCCGGATGACCGATTCTTTTAAGCGGCGAAGCCGTGCTTTTAACGGCAACACCATCCTTGCTCGCGCAACGAGAAAACTTCACAAGTGAAGCGCAGCGAACGTCTTCACAAGCGACCAACGGGAGCACCTTCACAAGCAAGGCGGGCCGGGAAAGTGAAGATGTGAAGAAAAGGCTTTGCCTTTTGAGTGAAGAGCGGCTGTCGCCGCGTGAAGTGAAGCCTTGCGGCTTCGTGTTTTTTTGCCCGGACGGGCAAAAAAAATGGCGGTCCGTTTTGAAATTCGCCCCACGCAGTCTGAAACCGGGTTTTAACCTCAA
>JAZUCR010000002.1:0-11427 GCA_045639225.1 Victivallales bacterium | reverse complement strand
CACCTGCCGCCAGAAAGCATCGTCCGGTTTGCGGTCCCGGTAATACAAATCTTTCAGCCCCTCCGCACTGACCGGCCGGCCGAAATGTTTTTCCAGCTCCGCAAAACTGCGGTCGGTCCGGCAGCATGCGGCGTATGCCGTCCCGAACGAAACGCCGTAAGTCAGCAGGAACAGGATCAGCATGGCCGTCGCGCCCTTGCCGAACAGCGACCGGAACGGTTTGCCAGCGGCCTCGGCGTATGCCTTGAAACAGCAGAAACCACACAACCCCGCCAGCAGGACCAGCGGCCAGAGCAGCCACGGAGCCGTCGCCATGAGAGCCATCGCAAGCCGGACGGGATTTCCGGATTTTGTGGTTGAGCACAGCAGATAATCGAGTGTCTCCGCCGCTGCGGCAAACGGCAGCAGGATCAGCAGCGGACCGAACGCCGCCGGGATCAGCCATATCCATTGTTTCGGCATGCAGGCTATTGGAAATGCCCAGCACAGCATGGCATACTGGAAAATCATCAACCCCGTGTCTCCGTACAACCATGCGGCGGCGACGGAGCCGCACAGGAACAGCGCAGTCATGATCCAGATCCCATACCGCCATTTTTCCCGGATCAGGGTATGGTAAAAATGTCCGGTCACGATCAGATGATACAAGCAGACCGCGAGTGCAGCAGGCAGCAGGATCTGCGGCCAATCGAACAGCCATTCCAGAAAATCCGCGGCGGTAATCCATGTCGTCGCTATAGCCATCTGGAAGCAGGAGAAAACACCGCTGAAAAAGACAAAGACCGTCGCCAGGCACCATCCGCCGAGCCAGAACAAAACGGAGGCAAAGACCGCACCCTCGGCGGGCGCGTCCCAGTAAAACAGCATTTTCAGAAAGGAATTCATGTTTGCTGATTCCTACGGTTTCGCGAACTTTGTCGGACGGGTCGGACCGGTCGGACAAGTCCGACAATCGCGGTCACGGTTCGCTCTTCTCCTTGAAAATCATTTTTGCCCGGACATCATCCGCGTATTGCCGCGCGGTCTGCTGATCCTGCCCCTGTTCGTTTTTGCGGTTCCAGCCGACACTCCAGATCGCTATGCCGTCGACCTCGCGCTTTTCGGAAATCAAGCGTCTCAACGCAGGATCCCATACATTGACGATCAGCGGCATTTTCCCTTTTTTATAAAACATCGGCTTGCCGGTGAACGGATCGACAGGCGGATTTTCGAGCCGGTCCGGATATTTCCCCGTCTTGCGTTTTCCGAGCTCGATCCCGATCAGCGCGCGCATGGCGCGGTATTGGGCGGTCAGTGTCCGGGAAATCCGGGTCATGATCTGGACTGGCAGATTGCTGTAGAAGCGGCCGATACCGAAATGATAATCGCTGCATGGAATTTCGATGTAGCGGTTGTGACGGAACCGGCTCAAGCTCATCTTGCGGTCAAATTCCGCATAATACCAGGCCGGAGGATAGAGCCAGCGCAGCGGATACAGCGGCAGCGAATGATCTCCGTGCGCAAGCCGGTAAAAGAGACAGTTGATCCTGACTGTGTGCATATAGATGGAAAGCCGTTCCCGTTCGGGGATCTCTTTTTCCCGCTGTTCGAGGTCGGCGGACCAGCGATTCAGTTCGGGATCCGGCACCCGTCCGTCCGCCAGCAGCAGTTCCATCGCATTCAGCCGGCATTGTGCGTCATTCCAGAGCAATTCGTGTATATTGACCGGGTTGCGACGATAAAATTCCAGCGCATTTTCCATTCGATGCAGAGCTTTGAGAGCTTCCGCCGGATCGTTTTTCTCCAACAGGAAATCGATTTTCCACCATTCCAGCCAGAAGAAACTGCGGTAATCCGAATGGTAGGAAAACGCGCAGTCCAACCGGTCGTTTTTCATCGGGAAAAAACCGGAACGGAACGGTTTATCCAGATCCCGTTCCCATTCTTTCAGGGGAGTGAGCCCTTCGATCTCCGCCTGCCATTGCTGCCGGAGCTTTTTCGGAAGGACCACGTTGTTCTTGGTCAGATACGGATGGAACAGATAGTGGTGCGGAATGAACGGTTTTGCGGTTATCCCCCAGCCGGTCTTGCGCAGCAGCGCGTTTACTCCGTCGGCATTCAGCGGATAACCGAAAAATTCACCCAGTTCGGCGGCCGTCCGTTCCGCGGCACAATGCTGCGCAACTGCCATTCCGCCGGAAACCAGATAGACCGCCGCCCAGATTCCGAGCATGATCTTCACCGGAAGTCCGAACATCTTCTTGAACGGGATCTCCGCCGCGGCGGCATACATTTTCGCGCTCAGCAGATACCCGGCGATAAACAGGATCACGCCCAGACAGACGATCAGCAGGTCTTGGCCCGGCGAATAATTGCCGTCCCGGATCGTTGTCATATTCGTTCTCATGTAGAAAACCCACACTTCGCTGCAGGTCAGCCGAAGACATTTCAGAAAATGATCCGCGCACCAGAATGTGCCGGTCCAGCAGAGACCGCGCGGCAGCCAGTATTTCCATTGCCGGGGCATGGATGCCGGAGGCATCACCCAGAACGGCAGGATCAGCAGAAAACAGAATCCATATCCGATTCCGTAACGAGATGGTATCCACGGCGCGGTCGCCATAGCCGCAAGCAGGAATGCAAGGCTGACCAGCATCCCCGGCGAATTCCATTTCGGTTTTTGGCGCAGGATTTCGGAGCGGTGAAATTGAACAAACAGGATCAGCCAATAAAGAATCGGCACCAGGGTCAGCAGCAGGAAGACCAGCGGCCAGTTTCCCCGGGAAAGCTGCGCCGGAGTCCAGTCCGCCCAGCCGCCGCAGAGCAGGTAAAGTGCGGGTGCGATCCACTGCGAGACCAGCAAGAGCGTTGTCCCTGCAAACACGCCTTGGGCCGGATTATCCCAGTAAAACAGCTTTTTCAGAAAGTTTTTCATGTTTGCCGTGTTCCTTTTTTTGTTGGGGTTCCGCGAACTCTTGTCGGACGGGTCGGACCTGTCGGACGAGTCGGACAATCGCGGAAACAAATTATGACGCGAGATCACCGGGATTTTTACTTGGCATTTTTCCCTCCGCTCGGGTTCGCGCGCTTTTGTCCGTCCGGTCCGTCATTCGCGTTCCCCTTTTTGAAAATTATTTTCGCCCGGATGACGGGCAACCAGCTCGGGTGCGGACCGCCGCTGACGATCTCCACGCCCGGAACCTGACGTTTTGCCTTCGAATCGAATTTTTCCGTTCCGCCGATCCAGACCGGATCGTTGAGCGTCAGCATGCCATTCCGGTAAGTCATCGGTTTGCCGTTAAAGGGATCGACGGGCGGATTTTCGAGCCTATCCGGATATTTTCCCGTTTTGCGTTTTTCGAGCTCGACGCCGATCAGCGCCCGCATGGCGCGGTACCAGGCGGTCAGGACCATGATCTTCTTGTCGGCACTTTGGCTGGCCGGGAGCAGCCACCGCCGGAGAAGCCCCGGTCCTTTTTCCGGCGGTTCCATCTCACCGAAACTCCGGACCTTGAAACAGCTCATACAGCGGTTCCGGTCGAGCGTGCAGAAATACCACATCGGCGGATAGAGATAACGCAGGCCATACAGTCCGGGATAAGCTTTTCCGTTGGAATCAATTCCGCCGTGCGCCGCGGAACGGATCGCGGAATCAGTGAATACAGCCTCGGCATACACCGTATCGAAATGAAGTCCCGGGACGGCTTTTTCATCCCGTTCGAGCTCAGCTGCCCACTGTTTCAGCAATACATCCGGCACCTGTCCGGAAGCGAGCAGCCGTTCAAAGCCGAGCATCCGGTATCTTTCACACGTGATCAGGACTATCGTCATGATCAGACTGTTCGTCCGGTTGCCCAGATAGTCGGTGACCCGTTTCATCCGTTCCATCGCGGCACAGGCGTCCGCCAGTTTGCCGTCCGCCAAAGCGAAACGGACCTGCCAGAGTTCCCAGCGGCAGATGTCGCGGCACCAATTCAGTTCGGAGAGATCCAGACAGGTGATGTCGCCCGACAAGATCCGTAATTTCCGGGCGGGCAGACGGCGGCGGTCCAGCATCCGCTCGATTTGCTTCCGCGGCTCCGACTGTTCGAAGACCGATTTGAACTGCCGGAACACCGGGTCCGGATAGATCCCGTCCGGCGTGCCGGAAATCATCACATCCATACCGGATTTCCGATTGGACGGATAGGCTTGTTCGATGCAGGATCTTATCTGCTGCCAGAATGCTTCGTCCACGGGACGGTTCCGGCAATATGCCGCGTTCAGCGCTTCGAGGGAGACCGGCTGTCCGAAATGCTTTTCCAGTTCGGCCATGGTCCGTTCGGACCGGCAATGCGCGGCATACGCCATCCCGAGCGAGATCAGGTAAACACCCGCCCAGAGTCCGAGAATGATCACGGCCGCCCGGCTGAAGATTTGCCGGACCGGGAACTGTGCCATCTGCGCATACATCCGCGCGGTCAGAATGTAAGCGAGGATCCACAGGAAAACCCCGGCGAATGCCGCCGGATACAGCCGCCAGACGGAGCCTTGGAAATAATCGTCGATGCAGCAGGAATAGCTGTGCATCCCCAAAACGGAAAAATTCAGCGAGGCAATCGCAGCCGCGAAACAGCCGACGGCGGCCGAAAGACAAATTCCCCGTGCCAGAATGATTTTCCATTGTTCCGGATACCGGAATAAGGGGATCCACACCATTGCGATCAGGAGCACCAGCGCTGCCGCGCCGGTCAGGGAAAGGATCTTTAGATCCGCATGATCCGCGCGGAGAAAATGAATGAAGATCCATCCGGACACCAGCAGAGAGAGCAGACCGGCGGCATAAAGCGCCAGCCGGCCCGGCGCGGTCCATGGGATTTTCTCCGCCGCGCGGCGTTGGCAATAGAACTGGATCCAGACGATCAGCGCATACAGCACAGCGAGCAGGATCCCGTCCAGCCAACTGACGGTGAAAAAGGTTGCCCGGAACGGCACCAGATTCAGCGGGAAATCACCCTGAAGGAAGATCAGCGCGGGAACGATCCACAAAGCGGTCTGCAGGAGAGTGAACCCGGTGAATGCACCCTGCGCCGGATGGTCAGTGAAAAACACTTTCTTCAGAAAATCTTTCATAAGGACTCCTTATATTCAGAACTGATATATTAATTATAACCATAAATCCCTGTTTGACAAGGGGAAAATTTGAAAAAAGTATATTTTCGGCCGCGAACTTTTAACGGACATTACGGACATTACGGACTTTACGGACGCCGCGGAAGACAGGTTTTGACGCGAGATTACCGGTGTTATTTGTTGGCATTTTTCCCTCCGCTCGGGTTCGCGCGCTTTTGTCCGTCCGGTCCGTCATTCGCGGGAGCCGTCTTGAAAATCATTGTCGCTCGGATGGCATCCCAACGCCAACCTTTCGGAACGGCGCTGACGATCTCCACGCCCGGGGCCTGACGTTTTGCCTTCGAATCGAATTTTTCCGTTCCGCCGATCCAGACCGGATCATTGAGCGTCAGCAGGCCTTTCCGGTAAGTCATCGGTTTGCCGGTGAACGGATCGGTCGGCGGGTTTTCGAGCTTGTCCGGATATTTTCCCGTTTTGCGTTTTTCGAGCTCGACGCCGATCAGCGCCCGCATGGCGCGGTACCAGGCGGAAAGCTGATCGAATTTATGCTGGACATTAACCGGAAAGTCGTTTCCGGACAAACCGCCCAGCAGAGCGTCCGGCCGCTTCATTTTCGGCATCGAGCCAAATCCCCGGACCTGGAACCGCCGCATCACGTTGCATCGGCTTTGTGCGCAGCGATACCACAGGGGTGGAAAGAACCAGCGCAGACGGTAGTAAAGCGGAGCGGGCCACAAACCATAAAGACCGCTGCCGCGGGCGATCAGCCGATAGAGATCATGGACCATTACCGCTTCCGTATAAAGACAGTCGAAATTGATTTGCGGAATCTTCCGGTCATCCAAGTCCAGCTCGTCCTGCCATTGTTTCAGCACCGTTTCCGGAACGATGCCCTCGGCAAGCAGGATCTCCATCCCCAGCATACGGTAATTCTCACAGGCGATCATGACCAGCGCGGCAAGCAGACAGGACGGCTTGTCCACCAGAGAATACGAGGCGTTTTTCATCCGTTTCAAGGCGTTCAACGCGCCCGGAAGGTCCTTCTTTCCGGCGGCGAAACGGACCCGCCACAGTTCCCAGCGGCAGAATTCCCGCATCCAGTTCAATTCCGGCAGAAGAACTCCGGCGAACGCAGAATCCTTATATTCAATATCCCGGGCGGGCAGCGGCTGATCGAACATTGCTTCCTGTTCGCGGAAAGTGCCGGTGCGTTCCATCAACGCATCGAATCCTTTCAGCAGTTCCGGCGGATAGATCCCTTCCGGCGAACTGGACATCTGTCCGTTCTCGAATTTTGTCCAGTCCTTTGCGGTCGAATCAGCCGTTTTTTTGAGCTTATCCCAGAAGGCGGTATCGATCTTCCGCCCGTTCGTGTAAAAGTTTTTCAGTCCCTGAGCCGAAAACGGGTTGGAGAAATGTTTTTCCAGATCTTTTACGGCGCGGTCGGTCTGGACGCGGGTGGCAAACACCAGCCCCAGCGAAATGAGCCAGACCGCCGCGACACAGCCCCACAGGATTTTGACTCCGCGGCCGAACATCTGCCGGAACGGGATCTGCGCGGCGCGGGCATACATGAGCCCGGAAAAAACATACCCTGCCAGCAGCAGGACCGTGCCGGAAAACAACAGCAGTTCGAAATACATCCATCCCGGCGGCGGACCGTTGACCAGCCCGTAGTGCAGAGTAAAATGCCGGGCTTCCTGATCCAGACGGCACACCCAGCCGAGAATCCCCGCAGCGCCGAGCAGGCATAATCCTCTTGCGAGTGCAAATTTCCAGACTTGTGGAATCAGGATGACCGGTGCCAGGATCACGGACAGCATCGGAATTGCCAGTCCGGGCAGTGGTCCGTCGAAAAACATGTAAAAAAAGGAAAACAGGAGGAATGCACCTGTGAACAGCACTGTTTTTTTATTCCCGACGGTTTTCCGGTAAAAATGGAACCACGCAGTCAGCACATAGAGCACCAGGATCGGGACCGGCAGGAAAAAGATCAGAGTCCATTTTTCCAACCGACTGAAATCCATCGGTCCGCCGCAGAGCAGGATCACTGCCGGTGCGAGCCACAGCGCAACCAGCAGCAGCGTGGTCCCGGCAAACGCGCCCTCGGCGGGGTTCGAGTAAAACTCTTTGCTCAGAAAATCTTTCATACGGACTCTTAATATTCAGAACTGATATATTAATTATAGCCATAAATCTCTATTTGACAAGGGGAAAATTGAAAAAAAGATTTTCCGCGAACTTTTAACGGACCGGACGGACCTGACGGACGGGACGGACATCGCGGAAGATGTGTCATGACGCGAGATCACAGCCGTTATCTGCCGGCATTTCGCATTGTGCGGTTTTTCAACCGAAAAAAGAATAACTAAACCGGCGGTTGCAAATCGGGAATATCCGGTATATATTTACCGGAGTTCATGAAAACGAAATAAGGGGGAACCATGCTTTTTGCCATCCCGGCGTTGATTTTCGTGGGATTCAGCTGGGCGCTGACCGGAGTCGTCATGAGCGACGCACCGCGGAAAAAATGCGATCCGGCTCTGCTCCTGCTGGTCAGTTCGGTCTTGAGCGGGATCATCAGTTCGATCGGCTGGGCGCTGCTCCGCAATGATGCACTTTCCTGGTCGGTGATGCTGGCTGCGGGCGCGTGTTATTTCGTCGGTTCCGCCGTCAATTACTGTATGCTGCAGCTGATGTCTTATGCCATGCAGAAAGGTCCCAACGGGGTAATCTGGAGTTTCATTCAGGCCGCCCTGATTTTCCCATTTCTGACCGGAGTAATATTTTTCAACAACAAACTGACAGTCTGGCGGCTGCTGGGACTGATCATGCTGCTGCTCGCGCTGGCTTTGCTGGGGCAGGGGAAAGACAACACGGTGAAAGGAACCGGGTGGAAGAAACCGACCGTGGCGGCTTTTTTCATGGCCGGACTGACTCTGTCCCTGAACAGTCTGCCGTCCTATTATCCGGAGGCGAGACTGCTGAACAGTATGGGACGGACGTTCTTTGCCTGCGCCGGTTCGCTGACGGCGGCGTTTTTCTATTGCTACCCGAAATACCGCATCCGTCCGGCAGGAGAGATTCTGGCCGAGCTGAAACGGCCCATTCTCTGGAAATATGTTTTCACGCTGAAATTATTCGGGCTGATCTGTGCTTATCTGCTGCTGTATCCGGGGCTGGACCGGATGGCGAAAGCCGGAGCGGGATGTGTTTCCTATCCGCTGATCATCGGAGCGTGCATAGCGGGGTTCAATCTTTACAGCCTGTTTGTCCTGCGGGAAAAATGGACATTTTATCAGGCCTCCGGCACGGTTCTGTGCATAGCCGGCGAGTGTCTGCTGATCTGACCTTTGAAAAATAAAAATCATAAAAAAACTTATTTTGGATTTGATTTTTGCTCTTTATATGTTAAAGTATACCACGAATAGACTGTTTTTTTGAGAAATTCAAGCAACCGACAGGAGGGTTTTTATGGCGGATCAAACTATTAAATTGACTTTTTCCGAGGGAATGGAATTGTCTTATCTGAATCTCGTTTCGGATAAGATTTCGAAAGATATTTCCAATGTCCGTTTACAGTCCCTCAGTGATTCGATGAGTATACCCGAACTCGTAACGGTTTCCTCCAGTGCAGATGTGAATGAAAGCGCTCCGGCGATTGTTTCGGCGGAAAAACAGCCGGAAACGGCCGTTGTTTCTGCCCCGTCGTTTCTGGCTCCTGCGGCCGAAATTGGAAATGAAACGGTTTCCGAAAAAGAAGCAGCGAACGAATCCGTAATTCCGCAGGCTGAACAGCAAGCCGCGGATCCGATTCAGAAACCGGAGATGGTGTTTATGCCGGCGGCGGAAGAACCGTCACTAAGTGTTGAGTCTGTACCGGAACCGCCCGAAAATGAATCTGTTCAAGATGCATTGATGACTCCGACGGGCCCGACGATCGAATCGATCACGGGCTATGATGTGGAGGATCCGTATTCGGTTACCGTTAATGTGACATTGTCCGGCCCGGGAAGCGAGTCAGCGACGACCTACTATACGGTCAACGGTTCTCCGTGGACTGAATTCACGGGGTCCTTCATTCTGACTGAAAACTGCCAGTTTATGGTCAAAGCCGAGGATCTGGCGGGGAACCAGACCTGGTCGGAAGTGCTGAATGTGACGAAAATCGGATTTGCCGATAATGAAGGCCCGACGATCGAGTCGATCACAGGCTATGATGCGGCGAGTTCGGATTATGTGACGATAGATGTGGCAGTTTCCGACAGCGGGAGCGGAGTAGCGGGGACTTACTACCGGTTCAACGGTGCCGAATGGAAGAGTTTCAGCGGTTCTTTCACGGTGACGGATAACGGCCCGTTCATGATCATGGCCGAGGACAATGCCGGCAACCGGACGCGTTCGGAAGTTTTGTATGTAAAAAACATCAGCAAGTCTGAAAGCGGAGGAATCGTTCAGGTCTATTCCGGCGGTGTTCCGGTTCTGACGCAATCTTCGCCCCTTATCGATTATTTTCTGTCCGGATCGGCTTATCAGATGCAGGTATTTTCAGGCGGAGAAACTGTTTCGCTGACGATGACGGATTCCTCGGTCGCGACGTTGAATTCGGCCGGAGCGATGACCGAAACATATGTTTCCGGCAACGCGATCCTGGTGCTGAGAGGCGGGATATCCGAGCGTAATATGCTTGAGGGAAACGGAAAAATGCTGGTATCCGATGGTGTTGCGATCTCGAATACAGTCACAGGAACGGGCGCATCGCTGGAAGTCAGCAGCGGAGGGCGTGCAAGCTCGACGATCGTTTCCGACAGCGGTTATCTGGTGATGAGAGGCGGGACAGCCGCCGGCAATACGATTTCGGATAACGGCGGACTGCTGGTGTATGACGGGACTGCAGTTTCGACTTATATCAGCGGATCGAACGCCCGGCTGGAAGCTGCCAGTTTCGGACAGGTGAGCGGCGCGGCGCTGGTTGATGGCGGAACGGCAGTGTTGAGAAACGGCGGACAAATGATCTCCGGACAGGTATTATCCTCCGGACTGCTGTTTGTGTCTTCGGCAGGAGAAGCCAGTGCTGTTTCGATCCAATCCGGCGGTGTTGCTGCATTCCAGAGCGGAGCGGTGGCGAGTTCGGTTCATGTGACCGATGGTGCCCAAGTATTTGTTTCCCACGGAGCCACAGTCACCGGACTGACTCCGGACGGCAGCAGTTATCTGCTTCAGATCGGAATTGATTCGACAACCAACGTTCAACTGATATCAAGCGGGATCGTATATTCCATAATCAACGGGCAGATGGATTCCGCGGTGGCGTATGCGGGAACCTATCTGGAAGTTGAAGCTGGCGGCTGCGTGCAGAATCTGCGGACATCCGGATATCTTGAACCTCTCGGCAGCGGAGCCGGAGGAGCGATGCAGATCTCAGCCGGCGGTTCCGGTTATAATATCGAAAACCATCTGTCCGGGCAGATCAATGTATTTTCAGGCGGGTATCTTTCCGGAGCGGTTACCGATACCTGGGGGGAAATCTATATCGGCAACTCGAAAGTCGGCAGCGGGATCACGAAG
This sequence comes from Victivallales bacterium, assembly GCA_045639225.1. GTDB lineage: Bacteria > Verrucomicrobiota > Lentisphaeria > Victivallales > UBA1829 > SIG94. Next base: position 768 of record JAZUCR010000002.1, on the reverse strand, counting down.
GCCGGCGGATCTGCGGATGATTTGCGCATCGAGAGTGATGGTTTCCTCTGGATCCACAGCGGGGGAATAGTCAGCGGCATCCAGGTCAATACGAGCGGAAAAGTGACCGTTTCCAGCGGAGCGCGTGCCGATGACGTCACCATTTCGGGAGGACATGTCATTGTGGAAGAAAGCAATGCGTATATCTCCAATGTCGAGATTGATGAAGGGGGTATTCTGCAAATCTGCGGAGCTCATGCGGAGAATGTCACGATCCTTTCCGGCGGGATCCTGACCTATTCCAGCAGTTTTTATCCCATGGACGTCGATGTGCCGGTGATCGCCTTGAGCGGGCAGGCCAGCAATGTGACGGTCAGCAGCGGCGGAGTGCTGGCAGCGAAATATACCGGCTCGGCAACGAATGTTCTGGTTCTTGACGGAGGAACCGTCCAAGTCAGTTCCGGTGCTCTGGTCCAGAGTATGATTGCTGCTTCCGGAGCAGATGTATTCATCGAAAGCCAGGGTGTGGTTTTGGATGCAACAGTCAGCGGCGGTCTGTTCGCAGTCAAGGAATATGCTTCCGCTGTCAATGTTCTGGCCATGACCGGAGCCGAGATCCAAGTTCAGAATGCTGCGACCATCGAGGATTTCCGCATCAATTCGGGCGCTTATGCCGTGATCAGCGGAGGCGGCCAACTCAACAACGCGACGGTTTCTTCCGGCGGACGCCTTGAAGTCGGAGGCCAAGCGGTCTTAGGAAGACAACTCCATGGAACAACTGCTTGGCTC
>JAZUCR010000001.1:0-3065 GCA_045639225.1 Victivallales bacterium | reverse complement strand
GATTTCCAGAAATGGGCCGAGATCTGCGCGCACGTGATCGAACACTACAATGAAGGCTGGGCGGACGGTTTTCATTTCAATATCAAATACTGGGAAATCTGGAACGAACCCGATGCCGCCGGAGAATGGACCGGGACCCAGGAACAGTTTGCCGAACTCTATATCACGACTTCGAAATATCTGAAAAAACGGTTCCCGCACCTGATGATCGGCGGCCCCGGACATATCGGCGACGATCTGGCCCCGGTGAACACCTTCCTGACCGCCTGCCGGGATGCCCAGGCTCCGCTGGATTTCTATTCCTGGCATTGCTACGGCAGCAACATCGAATTCTTCCGTGACCAGGTGCAATTCGTGCGCGACCTGGTGGACAGCTACGGCTTCACCAAGGCCGAACTGCATCTGAACGAATGGCACTATGCCCCCTGCTCCTGGAGTAAATCGCCGCCGAACTGCCGGGCAATGGTCTACGATCATTTCATGAAATACCTGGACTCCGCCGCCTTCACCGCCGCCGTGCTGATGGAATGGCAGGATACTCCGCTGGATATGAGCTGTTTCTATACCGGAGTCTCCCGCGGATTCGGTATTTTCACGGCTTACGGCGAGGTCACCAAAGTTTACTGTGCACTGAAAGCATTCGGGATCATGACGAAATATCCGCACCGGCTGGCCATCACCAAAGATCCCGCAGTCTATGCACTCGCGGGGGAAAACGACGAAGGCGAGATCGCCGTCCTGCTCAGCGTGTTCCCGATCATGGGCAGCAACGTGACCATTCTGCTGGACTTCGAGCCGAAAGACGTCCGGCTTTACAGTGTGGACATTGCCAACAATCTCGACCCGGTCGAGGTCAAATTCCTCGGCAATTCCACGGTTGTTCCGATCGGCGGGAAAAAAGTCGTGTTCGACAAACGGATCATCGTGCCGATCGCCACCAAACCTTCCGTCCAGCTTCTGAAATTCAAACGCAGTTGAGGTGATATCATGAAAAAAATCTTCGTTTCCGCAATCCTTATCGCGGCGTGTTCCGTATTCGCAGCAGAATCATATTCGGCCCTGTTGAAACAGGCCGGAGATCTGGCGAAAGCCAAAAAATATGATGAGGCGGGACAAGCCTATCAGAAAGCGGCCGCTGCCGCCAAGAATTCCGACGAGGCCTCGACCGCACTTTACCGCCGCGCCGATCTCTTCAAACAGCTGAAACGCTATGATGAGGCGCTCGCCGCGTTCGAAGAGATCACCTCCATCAAAAATATCACCCGGCACAACAAGGGAACCGCCTTGCGGGCCATGGGACAGACCTCGATGCTTCAGGGAAAGACGCGCGACGCCGTCCGGTATTACAAAGCCGCGGGCAGCGTCAAGGCCGGCACCTGGATCGACAATGTCGCCAATGCCGAACTGGCCAAGATCTGCGAAAAACTCGGCTGGTATGAAGATGCGTTCGCCGCCCATAAAGCCTGTTCCGAGGCGGTCAAATGCACGGCCGACGGCAAAGCCGCAGCTTACGCCGGGATGGTGCTCGCGCTCGCCAAACTGGGCAAGTTCAAAGAAGCTCATGAGGAACTGGACAAGCTGAAGGAATTCGCCAAAGACCTGAAACAGCCGTCCGCGGCGATCAGCTGCGGCATGGCCGAAGCCCAGCTCGCCGATGCGGAAAAGGATTGGGACCATGCGATCGAAGTTTACCGGGAAGTCATGACGCTGCCGAAGATCCATTATCTGCAGCGCCGCGCCGCCGGCAACCGGGCAGCCGCCATTGCCCTCCGCGAAGTCAAAAAAACCGATCTCGCCAAGGCTATCGTGGATGAATTGCGCAAAAGCGATAAATACGGTGTCAACGAAGAGCTGTTGCGCGAAATCAGAAAAGGAGTGAAAAAATGAAACTGACCCTGTTCTGCGCCGGACTGCTTTCCGGTCTGCTTCTGGCCGCGGCCCCGATGGATCCCTGCCGGCTGAACACCAAGGCCGCCCTGCCCGGCGGCGGAACCGGGATCTCCATGGAAAACGGCCGTCTGCTCCTGCTGTTCGAACCCAACCGCGGCGGCTCCTGCCTGAAATTCGTTCAGAAAAGCACGGGGATCAATTATACCACCGGCGGAACGGAGGTCAGGATCTTCAGCGACCGGCTGCTGGAACTCCCCTGGCCCGCGCTCCTGAATCTGCCCTATGCCTGGAAAGTGATCAAAAACACCAAAGAAGAGATCACGATCGAACTCCGGCGTGAAAATCTGCCGCAATACCAGTATCTGGCGATGATCAAACGCATCACCATGAGACGCGGTTCCGGCACGGTCATCATGAATGAAACGTTCTACAACGATCCCGCCGGCATGGCGCCGGTCGTGATCACCCCGTATTTCCGCCAGGGACTCTCCATTCCGGGCAAAGAGACATTCTATTATTCTCCCGACCCGAAAGGGATCGCGGTCAACAGCAACAAACGCGGCGGCGGGGATGTGTATTTCCGCAATCCGCCCAACGGTTTTGCCGCGGTCGGCGACGGCAAGGGCAACGGCCTCGCATTCGCTTTCGAGTTCGAACGTCTGAACTATATCTACAACTGGCTTTCCAGTCTTGACCAGGCCTGTCTCGAATGGGTTTTCCTGCCGGTCAGGATCGAATCCGGGAAAAGTTTCACCGCCCGCTATACGGTGACCCCGTTCGAAAACATCAAGCTGCCTTATGCGGCGAAAAACGGCATCGTCGCCGGCTGGGAAAACGGCAAATTCCTGCTCTATTCCGACCAGACGGTCACCGGTTCGCTCCGTCTGAACGGCAAGCTGACCGATGAGGTCAAGCTGCCCGGCGGGAAAACCGTTGCCTTCGATCCGAAACCGGCGGCAGGCGACAATACCGCCCGGCTGGAATTCCGCTCGAAAGGCAAACGGCTCCTGCAGGCGATCGTGCCGCTGAAGAAAGGCGCCATGATCCCGCCGGAAGGCAAAAAACTCCGCGCGGCGGAACAGGTGGTCAGGGAACTGGTCCTTTCCCGCTCGTTTGTGACGCCGCATATTCCGTGGGCGAACCCGCATGTCAACGGCAAGCTCAAACTGCTGATT